>NZ_JOHB01000035.1:0-70562 GCF_000719605.1 Streptomyces sp. NRRL S-1813 | reverse complement strand
TCTCGTCCTGGGCGGCCTGCTTCCACCCGGTGCGCAGGTACTCCAGGACCTCGTCATCCAGCCCGGACAGGGCTCTGGCCGCAGCCTCCTGATGCCAGGGACCACGGATCTTCAGGGCCTTGAGGGCCAGGACGCGGCCCTTCGCGGCGATGGCCTTGGTGTCGGCGTCGGGCTTGTCGGCCTCGGCGGCCAGTTCGGCCGCCGTGGTGTCCAGGTGAGGTCTTCCGCCTCGGCCTCACGGGCGATGGTGAAGACCTTCTTGGCGGTCGCTGCCGCCGACTCAGCCGCATCTGCCGCCCTCTTGGCCGCGGCCGCGTGCTTCTTGGCCTGTTCAGCCGCCTTGGCTGACTCACCGGCATGCTTGGCGGCCTCCTCCGCGGCCGTCGCGGCATTGTCGGCATGCGTGGCGGCGGAATCCGCGGCCTCGCGTGCTTCGTCGGCGGCGTTGGCCGACTTGCGTGCCAGAGCTTCGGCCGCGTTGGCCGCCCGGTCGGCCTCGTTGGCGTGGCGACGGGTCTCCGCTGCGGCCGCCCTGGCCTCACCGGAGTGGACGCCCGCGGCCTCGGCGTAGTTGTTGGCCTCATCGGCCGCGTCGGCCGCGGCGTTGGCATTGCTGCTGGCGCTGCGGGACGCCTTGGCGGCGGCGCCCGCGGCGAGTGAGGCTGCGCCGGCCTGCTTTGCCGCCTGCGCGGATGTCCTGGCGAGGGTGGCCGCTGCCCGGGCCTTCTTCGCCATGTCCCTGGCTTCGCCCGCCCGGCCCGCATCGGATGCGGCCGCGATCGAGGCGTTGTAGGCGTCGTTGGCCGCGTCGGCGGCATTGGCGGCTGCCGCGGCCGTTTGTGCGGCGGCGAGGGCGGCGATGCGGGCCGAGCGGTTGGCGGCGTTGGCCGCGCTGATGGCCGTCTGCGACGCGGCGGCGGCAGCTCGGGCCGCGTCGGCGGCCTGCTTGGCCTTGACCGCCGCCCGCTGGGAGTCGTTCTTGGCGGCGTTGGTCTCCCGCGCCGCCTTCAGCGCGGCTTCCTTGGCGAGATCCGACGCCTCGATCGCACGCGTGGAGGCTTCCTGGGCCTTCTCCGTCGCGTCCTTGGCCCGCTTCCCGGCCAGGGTGGCCTGCTCGGTCAGCTGGGCGATGGTGGCATGTTCCTGGTCGCGGTTGCGCGCGACGAACTGCCCCACCTCAAGGAATTCGGCGATGTCGTCGGGCGTGCCCTTGAGTGCGACCTTGCCGGCTGCCTTGACCGCCGGGCCGCCTGAGTTGACGAGCTGCGAGACCTCGACCTCGTTGTCCGTCTCGCGCGCCGTGTACTGCCCCTCCGCGAGGAACTTCGCTCGGTCTTCGGGGGTGCCCTTCAAGGCTGCCTTGCCGGCGTCCTTGACGCCGTTGCCCCCGAAGTTGATGACCCGGGAGACCTCGACCTCCTGGTCCTCCTCCAGCGGGGCCTTCCAGCCATCCTTCAAAAACGTCCGCAACGGAGCGGGGTTCTGCGAAGTGCTGTTCTTCAAGGCCGTCTTCGCGGCCTCGCGCACGGCCGGACCACCGGCGTTGAAGATCCGGCTCGCATCGACGTAGTCATCGTCGAACTCGATCCTGTCCCTCTGGTCAAGGAACGTTGCGAGGTCCTCATCCGTACCAAGAAGTGCCTGCTCGGCCGCCTCCTTGACGCCGGTGCCGCCAACCATCCAGTAGCCGACAACCAGATCACGTATGTACGGCAGTTCGTCATTGTTGGTGTCCGCCGCGGTGGCGGGCCCTGCACCCAAGAGTCCCGCCACCAGCGAGATGGTCAGCAGCATGGACCAGGTGCCACGACGAAGCGGTCCGCTTCTGCTGGATACAGGTTCACTCCTGAGGGGCCATGCGGCTCGTATTGCGCTCGGTCCAGGTCTCATCCGGTCAGTCCTCTCTTGTCCTTCATAGCGATCGGTAGTACCCCCTGCCCTGAACGTCCGTTCAGGGCAGGGGCAGCACGCACGGACGTGCATCAAGGGGGAAGCAGAGAGATGGCCGCGCAAGCGGACATGCTCCCCAGTCGGGCAACCGGCCCGCGAACGCAGTGTGATGTGGGTTTCAGTGCGCCTAACCCGCTTGGTGTCGAGGCAGTGCGCCTGAAACTGGCCTGTGTCATGGCGGGGATCAGCAGGTCAGTAGGGAAGGGCCAAGATGCTCGACGCACGTCGAGGGCACCATCAGCTCGTCAGCAGTGCACAGATCCCCTGGTCACGGGCTCACGAGGACGCGTTCGGCGGCCAGGGGGTCACTTCACCGTCGGTCCAGGTGACCATGAGGTCGTCGCTGCGCGTGTTTCCGCCGCCGAGGCGCCCAATAGCCATGGTGCTTGCGTGGGTCCAGGTGTCGTTGGGGCCCTTCAGCCCCACCTCGTCCGTCAGCTTGGGCTTCTCGAACACACCGACTGTGGCGATCCCTTCGGGCACCTGGTGAGAGGGCTCGCCAGGGACGGCTTGCGCCGCAGTCCGGATCCTGGGCGCGCCTTCGAATCCGGCTTACGGGACTGCGCGGCATCCACTGGAACGGCGGTGCGGATGCGCTCCGGCGTCCAGTACCGCTGTACCTCCCGCGCGTTGTCCACCTGCTCCTCGCTCACACCCTGTGCAGGTTCGTGCCCGGTACCTGGCGGAACGGTGGTCGCGCTCGCGGGGGCGGGCCCAGTACTGGGTGTATCCGGTCCCTCGTCGGGGAGAGCGGCCGCCGGGACGGTGACGGCCATCGATGCGCACAGAGCCAAGCTAGTGGCGCGCATCCACGGTATGCGTCTCATGGAGCTTTCCGTTGCGGTGTTGGGGTGGGGAGGGGCGGGGGTGGCCGGACTGGGCCGGGCCGGGCCGGGCCGGCCAGGATGTGCCGTCGGTGCCGCGTGACGCGGCGGGGAGCATCCCGACCCGTCGCGTCACGCGGCGTCGGCTCATTCGACGATCTTGATTTCCGCGTGTGTCCCTGCGGCGTCCACACCCGGATAGAGACTGACCGGCCCCTTGGCCCACCGAACGATGACGTCGTTGGCTCGTTCGTTGGCGACGAACGCACCGGCGCCCATCACGGTCGCATTGGTCCAGTAGGACTTCTCCGGGCGGACATTGATCTCGCCGTGGAATCCGGCCGCATCGACGCCCGGGTAGATGGTGGCCTCGCCGTCCGACCACCGCACCAGCAGGTCCATGGTCTTCTTGCCGGTGAACTCTCCGGCGCTGATCTGGGTGGCGTGCGTCCAAGTGGTGTTCTTGTTGACGAGCACCTTCTGCGCCTTGTCCGCCACGCCGTTGGCGTTGAGGTCGGGGTGGAGGGTGACGCGGCCGTCGTCCCAGGTCACGAGGAAGTCGTCCCGCTGCTGGTTGGCCGAGTAGCGGCCGACGGTGATCTGCGTGGCGTGCGGCCAGAGGGTGTTCTTGGCCTTGGCGAGCTGCTTCTCCCCATGGAAGCCCTTGGCGTCGACGTGGGTGTACTGGGTCAGCTCACCGTCCCCCCAGCGCACCACCAGCCCGTCCGTACCGCCACCGAAGCTCGCGCCGGTGATCTGCTTGGCGTGCTGCCAGATGCTGGTCTTGCCCGCCTTCGGCGCCTCGGCCAGCTGGTACTCGGCGGAGAAGGGGTGGCGGGGGTCCTTGTCGTCGGAGCCCTGGTAGAGGGTGACTTCCGCGTCGTTCCAGCGCACGATCATGTCCATGTGCCGGGTACCGCCGGCCGAGCCGCCGGTGAAGTACCCCGAGGCGATGTGGGTGGCCTTCGCCCACGGCGCGCCGGCGAAGACCGGGCGGTAGCGCACCTGCTGCACCCAGGCGCCCAGGTCGTCCACCCGGGCATCGACGGCGCCGGTACGAGTCTCGGCCGGGTCCGTGCCCAGACAACCGCCTTGCCAGGAGGTGCTGTTGACGGCGACCACCTGGACTCGGCCACCGGTCTCCCGCAGCGCCGGGCCGCCGGTGTCGCCCGGGCACACGGCCGCGCTCTTGCCGGTGATCTCCAGCTTCCCGTCCGGCACCGCATCCACCGCGAAGGCGGCCGCGTGCAGCTTGTCGGGCACCCACTCGGTCGCGGTCCGGCCAAAACCGATGACCTTCAACTCCTCACCCTGCGCGGGAGGAGCCGTGGCGACGGTCACGGGCGTGACACCGGTGACCGGCTTGGCCAGCTGGGCCATCACCACATCGCGCCCCGCATAGGGCACCACCTGGGTGACGTCGGTGACGGTTCCTGCCGTACCGGTCAGGTCGGTCCGGCCGACGGTCGCCGTGGTCCTCCACTTGGGCGCGCCTTCGGTGACCTTCGGGCTCTTGGGGTCGTCGGCGAAACAGCCGGCGGCGGTGAGCACCCACTGCTTGTCCACCAGCGCGCCCGAGCAGCTGCGCTTGCCGTCACCGATGTCGAGTTTCACGGCGAACGTGTAGGCCCCGCCCGAGATGGCGGTGCCACCGGCGACTGCGTACGCCGGCACGCCCGTCATGAGGGAGGCTGCGCATAATCCTGATATCCACGCGGCGCGCGAATGTCTGCCCATCACTGACACTTTCTGTTCGATCGAGGAGGGGCGCAGTTCCGGGCACGCTCAACAGCGTGCCCTGCCCACTGTTGTCCGGAGGTGTTCCGCGCGACGGCGTCAGCTGGTGACGCGGAGTTCCACAAGGACCGAGCGCTTCTCGGAGCTGCCGGCCTCGCCCAACGGCTTGTAGTCGTTCTTGGGCGCGTTGATGACAGTTTCCTTCCCGTCAGCGGTGATCTTGGCCTGCACCGGATGCCCCACGGTCCACATACCGAAGGCGTCGACCAGTTCCATCGTCAGGTAGCCCTTGGTGCCACGGACCGCGAAGCAGAATTCCCCGGCACCGGTACGGGACTTGACCATGATGTCGTAGGTGGAGTCGCAGCCGGCCAGCACGATGTGGCCGTCACCCCGCTTCAGGGCGATCTTCTGATCCTGCAAGATCCGCGCGGCGTTCGGGTAGCCGAAGTCCTCGACTGCGGAGGGCATTTCGGTGGCGGCCGCGGGGGGCGGGTCGTCCTGCGGGGCGGCCTGCGCGAGGGTGAGGCCGGCCATCACGGCCGACAGTGACAGTGCGCCAACAAAGCTGGTTAACAGTGCCTTTCGGGCATGACGTATCACCACGGCGTCCTTCTGCTCAAAGGGGAGGATGTCAGGATGTGTCGTTGGAGTGAAGAAGTAAAGCATATGTAAGGCATATGTGAACGTGTCTATGTCACGTTCGCGCCGATGATTGCCAACTCCCGCCTATACGAGGCACCGGAGCTGCCGCCTGACGAGACGGGAAAGCAGGCCGATGTGGCTGCCGCGCCGGCCTCGCAGCCTCGAGGCGAGACGGCGAGCCTCCCCAAGACGCACAGACACGCGGGGGGCAAGAGATCCGGGCCATGCGCGGACCAGCACTCAGAGCGTAGGAGCCATCACCACGGTTCAGGCAGGTCGATGCCGACGGGGAGTGTGAACCGCCGGCAGACGAAGAACCTGCTGGTCGCTCCACACATACGGCCAGCCAGACCGCTTGGCACCACGACATTTCCCGCAACCTGCCACGCCTGCGCAGCCAGAAGACCGTTTGACCAAGCGACGCCAGGAACCTGACGACCAATCAGGACGACCGTCGAATGAGCGTCGAGGTTTCGCCAGTAACGCCCACATCGCACCATGCACATCGGCAAAATCGCAGATCACAGCTCCCGTGCTTTCGCCCGCTGCCTACGGGCGACCGGCCGCTCGCTGTACGACATCGGAGACTCGGGGGGGGCACCACCGACATACCACCATCGTTAAACGCCGGGTCTTCCGGATGATGACCATGCCGACGATTGAGCCTGTCAGCCTCCGTGACCTCCACCCGGAAAGCACCGCCGCCCTTGTCCACCGTCAGCAGTCCACGGTCACGAAGTGCATACACCGAGCGCCAACCTCCCGGCGCCCAGACTCCCAGGTTCATCACCGGCCACGAGCCGTTCGATAAGCGCGCTGCCGTTCGTTCAGGGCGGACCACCGAGGCACGAGCCCCAGCCCGCACCGTGCCCCTTCACCTTGCATAGAGCCGAAAGAGTGGCCGTGGGTCGTGGGAGTTTCCTGGGACCTCCGGCTGCGCCAGCGGGCACGAGCCTGAAACAGCTGAAAGACCATCTGCGCAGGTCAGCGCGGCACAGTCGCCCAGCGTGGCAGGTCACGGCGCCCCCTGGTCCCTTCCGGGATATCTGAGGGCTCCTACGGAGGAAAACCGCCGCACTCCCTCCTGACTCGCGAAGACGCGGTCAGGAGAGGGTGCGGCGGCGGCCGTGGGGCTTCTTCGGGGGCTAGCCCGTTGAGCGGCCGAAGAATTCCAGCTCGGCGATGGCTACTTGTTTGGTGTCTGTGGTGCCGTAGGCGGAGTGCAGCACCAGGCGTACGGTCAGGGCGTTGCGTACGCGGACATCGACTTTCTGCGGACCGCCGTCGTTGAGCCGGTAGCGCAAGAGGTGCCGCTTGCCCGCGGAGTCGGTCACGAGCAGGTCGAACTCGTGCGGGCGGGCCGGGTCGGCGGCCTGTGGGGTGCGTGCGGAGGCACCGGGCGTGATCACCATGTTCAGGAGGTCGGTGGGCTGGCCGAAGCCGGCCTCCAGGTACTGGCCGTCGGAGGCGCCCGAATAGCCCGTCCCCCACCAGGTGTTGGAGTAGCCGTCGAAGGCGAGCTTCGGGCCCTGCTCGGGTCCGGAGTGCGAGGCCTTCCAGGTGGCGGCGGGCACCTGGACGCGCTTGGCGAAGTGGTCCTGGACGGCTCGTGCGGCCGGCGGCCCCCCGATGATGCCCCCGACCACGACAGCGGCGATCACGGCCGCCACCACGGCACGGGCGATCCACCGGGTGCGGTCGCGGTGCAGCCGCGGGCGCTGTCCGGCGTACGGCCCTTCGGCCTCCGTGCGGGCGGTGTCGGTGAGGGGGGTGGCACAGCTGTAGCAGAAGTGGCGGCGTGGCGCGTTGGGTGTGGCGCAGGTCGGGCAGGGTGTGCCGTCCTCGGGCTCGGGGGCGGTCTGCGGGGTGCGGACCCGGGGCCGGGCCGGATCGGGCCGGCCGGGAAGGACGCTGCCGGGTGCCTCCGGGGGCGCCGTGGGCGAGGCATCCGGCACGGGGACCAGGAGGGCGCGGATGCCGGTTTCGGAGATGTTCCGCTCGCCGGACGGGGGGCGCGTCGGGGCGGCCTGACCGTGTGGGGGGTGGACCGGGCTTTGTGCGCTCTGTGCGTTCTGAGGGCTCTGTGAGCTCTGTCGGCTCGCTGGGCTCTGTGGGTGCTCCGGGCTGTTTGGGGTGGGCCGGGGCGCTGTCCCGTCGGCGGCGGCGGAGGCGGTTGTCGGGAGCGGGGTGGTCGGGTCCTCGCCGTTGTCCTGGTGCGGGACGGCGGCCGCGTCGGTGGGGCCCGCGGCAGAAGGGGCAGGAGGGGCAGGGGGGGCAGGGGGGCTCGTTCGAGGCGGGGCGGTTTCGGGGTGTACGGCGTTGTCCCGGTTGCCGGGGCGGTGGGGAGTGCCGTGCGGTCCGCTCGCCGTGTGCGGTCCGCTCGCCGGGACCTGACCGCCGGACGCAGGGTGTGTACGCGCCGTGTCGGGCGCCGACGTGGGCGGCGGCGGCGCGGGCTGTGGCACCGACGACGAGGGCGCGGGCGGCGAGGAGGTCGATGCCGCAGGCCGGTCCCAGCGCAGGAAAGCGCCGCAGGAGTCGCAGAACGACTGGCCCGTCTGGGGAGCCGGGGCGCCGCAGTCCGGGCAGGTGGTGATGTCGGTGGCCATGGGTCAGGTTCCTTCGGAGGTGGCTTGAGGCGTGGCTTCGGGGGCGGGTCCGGGGGCGGGTCCGGGGTGGATGTCAGGGGCGCGTGGTGTGGTCACCTCGACCGTGAAGGGGAGGTGCGCGGGGCGGGCCGCCGCTACGACGGCGTGCAGACGGTGCGGGTCGGTGGCGGCGGGGTCGTGGACCCGCAGGGTCACCCGTAGGCCGGGGTGTGGGAAGCCGGGGAACGGGCCGAGGGGGCGCGCGGACCAGGTCGCGCCACCGCTCTCGGTGATCTCCGGGCGGGTGCCGAAGGCCAGATGGACCGCCTCGGACAGGCCGAGCCGGGTGCCGCGGACGCGGTGCAGCGAGACGGCCGTGGCCACCGCGCGGCGGCGGGTGGACAGCGCTTCCGTACCGTCGAGTTCGGTGCCGACCCAGGTCGTCAGCCAGTCGACGAAATCCTCCGGCGCGAGAGCGGGCGTGAAGTAGCTCTCCAGGCAGTCCAGTACGTGGAAGAGCGGGGCGAGGACGACATCGAGGCCCTCGACGAAGCGCTGGGCGAAGTCGTCGTCGGCGTAGACGGCGGGGAGCGCCGCGCCCAGGGGGTGCGGGGACAGCATCCCCGTGGGTGTGCCCCTCATCGTGCCTCGATCACACGGACGCGGTGGTCGAACGGGAACAGCACGGCGGACGGCGCGAGTTCGATGCGGTCGGTGGCGTCGCCGCGGCGGCCGGTGAGCGGGTCGGCGGGGTGCAGCAGGACCTCGTCGACCAGTTCCACGCCGGGGACACGCTGGAGGGCGGCGAAGATCTCACCGGAGCGCAGCGGGCGGCCGAACGGCCAGCCCTCCCCGTGCGCGCCGCCGGTCAGCGGGTCGAGGTAGGCGTACAGCGCGTCCAGAGCCTCGGCCCGTACGCGCTCCGCCCGCGCAGCCCGGAAGGAGTGCAGCGTCGCGACGACCGTGACGCCCTGGTAGAAGGGCGGGCCCACCGCGAGACGGGTGCCCAGGGGGCGGCGCTCGTCCAGGAACCCCGTGATCCGGCCGAGGAGTTCCTTGCCGGGCACCAGCTGCTCGAAGCGGAGGCGGCCGCCGGGGTCGGAGACAGCCTGGGGGACGACCAGGACGCGGACGGCGTTCTCACCGGTCCGGCCCGCCGCCCCGCCCTGGCCCGTTCCGCCGGCGCCGGCGGACGCGCCCGGGGCGGGCTCCGCCGGATCGACCGCGAGGCAGGCGATACGGGCCGCCTCGGGGGCCGCGCGCCGCGCCAGCTCCTCGTAGTCGCGGGCGGTCACGGCCCGTTCCTGGGCACGCAGCGCGATCGGCGCCCGCACCTTGGCCTCCTGCACGGTCTCGCCGTCGACCCCGCCGCGCGCCGCCTCCCTGTTCTCCACCCGCGCCACATACGGGATGGAGCTGCGCAGCACCTGGATCGCGCCGCGCGCCACGTTTCCGGACCGCCCGCCGCCGGTGCGGTAGTGCGCGGCCCGTATGGCCGCACCCTTGGGCGGTACGGCCCCGAACTGGCTCACCTCGCCGTTCGGCTGGCGCACCGAGGGGCCGAAGGCGATTTCGCCGGTGGCCGCGTTGAGGGTGAGGTGCCGGTCGTACGGGCCCGAGGCGGCGAAGTCGGGGACGACCTGCCACTCCTGCCAGCCGTCCCCGTCGGAGATCTCCAGCCTCAGGGGCGGACGGTCCGCGACGACGGGTGCGTGCGCCAGGCGCAGCCGCTGGCCGGGCACGCCCGTGGACTCGCCGAGCGGCTCGTCCCGCACCACGTCGGCGTGCGCGACCCTGGTCGTGCCCCCGATGGTGAACGCGGACGCGGACCGTACCGTCGGCGAAGCGCTGTAGAAGGGCTGGCCGGGTGCGGCCTCGACGACCCGGCAGCGCAGCCAGGCGGAGTCGATCCGGCCGACGCGCGAGACGAGGTGCCCGGCGGGGACGTGCAGCACGACCTCACCGGGCCGGTTGAGGCCGCCGGTGGAGTCCTCCGCCACCTCGCACTCCGTCCACCCGTCGGCGGTCCATGCCTCCCAGCACAGCGGCGGCTGACGCGGGTCGACGCCGACCCCGTCCACCCGGCTGTCCAGCCGCAGTACGGCGGCGCATCGCGGCACCGCCGCCGACAGCCCGAACAGCAGGGTGTCCCCCGGCTGCGGGGCGGCCGCGAAGACGGCCACATCGCGGCCGCCGAGGACGTCCTGACCGCAGTCCTCGGGCGTGGTCCCGGCCTCCTGCCGCAGCACGGCGGCCAGTTCGCAGGGCATGACGGTCAGATCGTCCTCGGTGGCGAAGGACACCGCCTCCTCGGTCTCGGTACGGCCGGTGGCCACCTCCGTCCCGGCCGGCAGCACCACGGCTTCGGGCTGCGGGGCGGAGAGCCAGAAGGTGACGTCGGCGCGGGCCGCGGAGGGCGGGAAGAGGGTGACACCGAGCAGGTCGAGGAAGGCCAGATGGTTCTTCTCCGGCACCCGGTTGAGGCGGTAGACGATCTGGTCGGCCATGTGCGCGACGGCCTCGATGAGGGTCACGCCCGGGTCCGAGACATTGTGGTCGGTCCACTCGGGGCAGCGCTGCTGGATATAGCGCTTGGCGTCGTCGACGAACTGCTGGAAGCGGCGGTCGTCGAGGTGGGGTGCGGGCAGGGCCATCAGGCTTCGCTTTCGGTGGACGGCGATTCCGTGGACGGGATCACGTAGAAGGGGAAGACGAGGCTGCGCGGGTTGTTGGTGCCGCGCACGCTGTAGCGCACATCGATGAACAGCACGGACGGCTCGTCCGGCGCCGGGCTCACCTCGACGTCCTGGACCTCGATGCGCGGCTCCCAGCGGTCGAGCGAGGACCGCACCTCGTAGCGGATACGGCCGGCCGTCGCCTCGTTGACCGGCGCGAAGACCATGTCGTGGACAGCGCAACCGAATTCGGGCCGCATCGGCCGTTCTCCGGGCGCGGTGGCCAGCACCAGCCGGATCGACTCCTCGATCTCCCGCTCGCGGCGGGCCAGTGCGATGCCGCCGCCCGGGTCGGTACGCAGCGGGAAGGTCCAGCCCGCGCCGACGAACTGTTCACTCATGTCCGGTGCCCCCCCTTGAGATGCATGTCCCTCACCTTCCTCAGGCCCCTAGAAGGGAATGCCGTTGCGCAGGACGGCCGGTGCGTTCAGCGTGACCGTGGCCGGCGAGTTGATGGCTGCCGCGGCGCCCGCGTTGACGGCCACCGCGCCGACCGCGGAGACGGAGACCGCGCCGACCGAGTTGACGGCCACCGCGCCGGCCGACTTGAGGCTGATGGCGCCGGTCGCGTTGATGTCCGCCACGGCACCCGCCGCGACGCCGAACTTCGCGCCCGCCTTGATGTCGACCGCCCCGCCGGCACTCATCGTCAGCGAGCCGCCCGCGGTCAGCGAGAGGTTGCCGCCCGCCTTGATGCTCACATTCCGGGTCCCGGTGATGGAGACGGAACCGTCGCTGCGGATGGTGACCTGGGTGCGCGTCTCGTCCATGTGGACGGTGAGCTTGCCGTTGCCGGTCTGTAGCCGGATGCCGCTCTTCATCCGGGACTTGGCGTCGACGAGTTCGACGGTGTGACCGCTGCGCGAGGCGAGGGAGCGCCAGTTGACCCGGCCGCTGGTCGGGTCGACAGCGGGCAGGCCGTCCGTCTGCGGGGTCGGCTTGTCGATACCGTTGTAGAGCCCGGCGAGTACGTACGGATGCTCCAGGGAGCCCCGGTCGAAGGCGCACAGCACCTCGTCGCCGACCTCCGGCAGGATCAGTCCGCCGCCCCGTACGCCGCCCAGCTGCGCCACCCGGCACCAGTCGCTCTCGTAGGTGTCCGACAGCCAGGGGAAGCGCAGCCTGACCCGGCCCAGCTTCAGCGGGTCCTTCGCATTGCTGACCAGCGCCATGGCCACGCCCGGCATGGGCGGCGCCGTGTCCGCGCCGCCGGACGCCAGCCCGTACAGCGACCGGAACTGCCGTCCCGAGACGGTCAGCCAGGTGGTGAACTGCCGTCCGGAATCGAAGACATGGCGTACGCCGGTCGCGGTGTACTTCCCTTCGAAGGGGAAGCCGGCGCCCTTGAGCGCGACCGGCCGGCCCGGTGTCAGCTGCGGATTCCCGGTGACCGCCACCTCCAGCTCCGCGAAGGAGCCCGCCACGTCGTCGGCGAGCGCGCGGGCGGCATGGGTGACCTGGGCCTGGGTGGTGAACGGGGTGTCGGTGGCGGTCAGTTCGGAGGCACCGAAGGGCTTGCTGAGGGCTCCGGGCGCGATATCGGCGACGATGTCCTTGCTCGACGTGGCCGGGGACTCGGCGGACAGGGCGCGCTTGGCGCGCATGTTCCAGCCGCGCGCGCCCGCCTTGGCGACCTGCCCGGCGGCGGTGACCGCGATCCTGCTGTGCAGCGCGTTGTGGCCGAACTCCAGGACGTACGGGCTCTGCGCGGCCGGTGTGGTGTCCGCGGGCGCGGAGGAGGCGGGGTCGAGCTTGCCGAACCGCAGCTTGCCCTGCGGGTCGAAGGAGAGATGGACGTCGTTCTCCTGGGCCAGGCGCAGCAGGAAGTCCCAGTCGGTGATGTTGGGCTGAGTGGCCAGCTCGTAGACGGTGCGGGTGGCCTCCACCTTGCCGAGGGAGAGCTTGTTGCGGCCGGCGAGGCGGCGCACGATGTCGCTCGCGGTCATGTTGGGGTAGCCCGCGACCCGGCGGTTGCGCAGCAGCCGGTGCCCCGGGTCGTAGCCCCGGACGACCAGGGACTTGCCGCTCGCGTCCGCGTCCACTTCGAGAGCGGTGATCTCGCCGGTCAGCATGGGGGTGCCGCGCTGCCCGTCGGTGAAGGGCGACAGCACCGCCTTCGCGCCGATCTTCATCTTCGGGAAGGTCTGGAGGATGTCGGAGCCGCGGTCGGCGAAGGTGAGCTGGAAGGCGGAGGGGACGTTGACGCTGGCGTCGACCCAGCCTTCGGTGAGGAGGGCGGCGATCTTGTCGGGCAGCACCGTGCCGCCGATCTCGACGTGCAGGACGCTGGTGTAGGTCTTCTCGCTCATCGGTGGGCCTCGGGGATCGTGGGGTGACCGGAGGGGCTGGGCGCGGGAGGGCCATCGGGCACCCCGTCGGGCGGGCCTTCGTCGGCGGCGGGCAGCAGCAGCTCGGTGCCCGGCCGCAGCCGCATCGGATCGTCGATCTCGTTCGCCTCCGCGATGAGCCGCCAGCGGGTCGCGTCCCCGTACTCCCGCCAGGCCAGCGAGGCGAGCGAGTCGCCCGCGACCGTGCGGTGGATTCGGCGGGCGGAGAGCGCGCCGGAGGTGGGGTTCTGCCCCTTGGTGGGCATGGCCACCTCGGTGAGGGACAGGGCGCAGGTGGCGCGGATCGGCTCCCCGGTGGGGTTGAACAGGGTGTAGGTGGCGCTGACGCTCGTCACATACGCGACGAACTGAACGGTGTTGAACGCCCCCCAGGAGAAGCGGACCCAAGGCGGCGAAGGACGCTTGGAGTTGACGCTCTGGGGTGTCACCTCGCAGCAGGAGAGCAGGAGTTCCACCTGCTTCTGCACCTTCCCGGCGTTCGGGGTGCCGGAGGCGTCCAGGAACACCTCCAGCTGGAGCGTGGCGGGCCGGGTGCCGGTGAACTTCGGCGGTGCGCCGCGCGTGTAGGCGACCGCGGCCTGGGTGTGCCACTCCGCCTCCCGGCCGAGCTGCAACTGGGTCGGGTTGAACTGGAACTCCACCTCACCGATGCGTCCGCCGATGGAGCCGCCGAGGTCGGTGGGGGGCTGATGGATCGCGAGCGCGGCCCGTACGAGACTCGCGCCCGCCTTCCCGCCGGTCGGCGCAGCCACCTCAGGCACCTCCCGCGTCGGTGAATCCGTGGTGTGCGATCTCCAGCGTCTCGGTCGCCACACCCGGGCTGGCCGGGTCCAGACTCGGCCCCTGCCATCGCACGGGCAGCACCTCGACCAGCCCCCACTGCGCAACGATCGAACCGTCCGCGCGCAGGGCGGCGATCTGGGCGGTGGGCCTGCGGATACCGGTGGCGATGGAGGAGATCCAGGCCGCCACGCGGGAGGTGTCGGGGGTGAGGGGGCGGGTGAGACGGATCGTGGAGTACGTCACGCGGGTGGGCAACTGCCAGACGAATCCGTTGTTGCCGCCCTCCTGCCGCTGCTCCACCTCCACCTCGGAGGCCAGCCCGTCACAGCCGTTGAACAGGCCGAGGTCCTGCCCGTCGATGGACAGCTTGAAGAAGACGGTGGATCCGGGGTCCTTGGGCGCGGGCATGGGGTGGCTTTCTTGGGTGGGAGGGTGGAGTGGGCTGGCAGGGGCGGAGTGGGCTGGCAGAGGGTGGGCTGGGGTCGGGTGGGCTCGGGTGGCTGTTCCGTGGCGGCGGCGGTCGGCCCGCCTGCTCAGCGGCCTCGGTCCCGCAGTCGGCCGATCCGTTCCCGGTCGCTGCGCAACTCCGCCCGCAGCAACCGCGACAGCGGCGCCACGAGGCGCCGGGCGAGCTCGTCGAGCTCGGCGGGGGTGGATGGTGCGGGTGGGGCTGGGGCCGGACTTGGGGCTGGGGCTCGGGCTGGGGCTCGGGTGGGGGTTGAGGGAGGTGTGGTGGAGGCGGGGGGCCGGTGTGGGGTGGAAGGTGCGCGCTGGACGGGGGCGGGGATGGGTACGGAGGTGCTTGCCGGGGCATTCGCCGTGGTGACTGCGGGGAAGCTTGGCGAAGCGCTCGCCATGGTGCCTCTGGAGACGCTCGCAGCAGCGTTCGCCGTGGTGCTCGTGGGCGAGCGCGGGGCGGTTTTCACCGAGGGGCCTGGAAGGAATCCCGGCGAGGTGTTCGCCGACGTGCCTGTGGGGGCGCTTGTCGTGGGGTGGGCGGTGCGTTGCACGGGTCGGGGCGTACGGGTGGTCGTGACTGGGGGCAGCGAGGTGGGCACGGCCAAGGGCGCGACCGGCGGCGCCGGTGGCGTGGATGGCGTGGGGGTGCGCCGTTGTACGGCGGGGGCCGAGACAGGCACCGGGGCCAGGGCCGTGGCGGGGGTCCTGGTCGGAGTCGAGGCGGACGCCGGAGCAGAGACAGGCGCAAGAGCCGAGGCAGGTGCAAGAGCCGAGGCAGGTGCAAGAGCCGAGGCAGACACAGGGACAGGCAGCACGACCGGGGCCGAGGCAGGGGCCGGAGCCGAGGGCCATGAGGCAGTAGAGGCAGCGGAGGCCCTCTGAACCGTTTGCATATGAGTGAGTTGCCCGGGAGCCAGTGGCTGCCGCGTCGGATCCCCTGGTCGTACAGGCGCGCTGGAGTTCCGCGCACGTAGTGGCACAGCGGACGTGGCTCGACGAGCTCCGACCGCCGGCCCCGGCGTTCCGCCGTGTCCGACGTCTTTGCTGCTCCCGTGGGCGGGCCCCCGGACGGCCAGCGCCCGAGCCGTCGCGAGAGGGGCACGCCGCACACCTGGCAACCGCCCCGGTTCGGGCCGGTCGGCCTCAACCGGCTTGCGCAGCAACGGCTGTGGGCCGGACGCGGCAGACGCAGCACTGCTCCTTTTCGTCGCCCCACTCGTCGGTACGGGAGTCCGGGACGTTTCGATGCCGGCCGGCACCTGCGGCGAAGGCACGTCCGGTGTCACGTGTGCGGATGGTGCCGTCACGTGTGCGGGTGGTGGTGCGGTACGTGTGGTGACGCGTTGTACGGCGGCCCGGACGGGGGTGTCCGATGCCGGCCCCTCAGGTGCGGGGCCGGCATCGGAGCGAGCGGACGGAAGGGCGGCGTCGCGCGGCTGCCTGAGCGGCGAAGCGCTCGCGCGCTGGACGGGCGCGGGCCCCGCCCCGGAGACAGTCGGGCCCACTTCGGATGCAGGCGACGGGAGCACCGCGTCACCCGGCGACGTGGCCGGCGGTGCGCTCGCACGCGGGACGGCCGACGGCCCCACCTCGGCGACAGCGGGAGTGAGCACCGCGTCAGGCAGCGGCGTGGTCGACGGTGCGCTTGCACGCTGGACAGGCTTCCGCCTCGCCTCGGAGGCAGCAGACGGGAGCGGGGGCACCACATCACCCGGCGGCGTGGCCGACGACACACGCGCGCGCTGGACGGGTGTCGGCGCTGGCGCTCCTTGCGGCGGCTCATTGGGTACGAACGGTGCGCCGATCAGAGGGCGCCGGCGACCGGTAGGCGCTGTGGGCGGGGTGTTCCCTTCGGCACTGCGCATCCGACCCGGGGGCACATCGGCGCTCGCCGACCGTTGCACCACCGGATGGCCTTCCGCCGACGCGGCGCGCATCGGACCACCGGCGGAGTGAGCACTCGGGGCGGGGGATGCGGGAGATGTGGGGGCAGGGACGTTCCCCTGGGGCGTCGCCCGCGTCCGTGCCTCGCTCAGCATGGCGGCTTCCGGATCGCCGGACACGGGCCTGCCCGGCTCGACGGGCTTGCCGGACGACGACAGCGGAGCCCCAAGCCCCAGTGTCGGCTTGCGTGTTGGCGCTGAGCGCTGCACGGAGCGGCCCGTCGGAGGCTGCTCGGCCCCGGCCTCGTGCGCGCCCGGCCCGGCGGCGGGCACGGACGTGGACGCGGACGTGGAAACGGGCTGGGACGGGGCGGCCGTCGTGGGCGCGGGCGCGGCCGTAGGCACAGATGCTGACGCAGGCCCGGAAGCGGCCGCGGGCCCGTACACCGACGCAGGCCCGGAAGCGGCCGCGGGCCCGGACACCGACGCAGGCGCAGGCGCAGGCCGGGATGCGGCCACAGGCGCGGACGCCGACACCGGCCTGGACGCTGCCACAGGCTCGAATGCCGACGGAGGCACAGACGCAGAGGTAGAGGTAGAGGTAGAGGTAGAGGTAGAGGTAGATGCCGACGCAGACTCGGCCACCGGCACGGGCGCAGACGTCGGCGCCTGCGCCTGCGTGCCCCCACCGCCTGGCTTGCTCGGCGACGCGGTTGCCGGATCGGGGTCACGGCGAGGGCCACTCGCGTCGGGGACAGCCGCAGGAGCAACTCCCGATTCGGGGGTAGCCCGCCGTACCCGGCGCACGGCCGCCCGTCGCTGTACCGGCCGCTGGGGGGTGTCAGGGCGCACGGCGACGGGGGCCGGTGTCGCCGTCACCCTCCCTGATAGCGCGGCGGGTGTCCCGGGTCCCGGAGGGGGGACCGGGCCCGGGACAGCTGTGGGCCGAGCATCGGCCAGGGGCGCCGGTTCTGCGGCAACCGGCGTCACCTCCGCGGCGACCGGCGCCGGGGACACCTGCCCCGCCGCGGCGACCTGGGCCCCGCCCGCCGCCGTCACTCGACGCACCGGCGGGCCGGCCACCGGTGGCGCCGACATCAGCGCAGGGCGGAGCGGCTCCCGCGACCTTGCCTCCGACACGGACGGCACAGACAAAGCCGATGCACCAGACGAGCCAGTCGATGCAGTCGAGCCAGTCGAGCCAGTTGAACCAGACGAGGCAGACGAGGCAGACGAGGCAGACGAGGCACGCTGCACGTTGGCAGGCCGTACCGGAACCGGACCGGCCGACGGCCCCCCACCGGCCCTGGGGAACGCACCGCCCCCGCCGGCCCCGCCGAACGCTCCGGCCCCGGCCACGACCTCGGCCCCGTCCTCCTCACCGCTCCGCCCCACGACCGGCAGTCGCAGAACCGGCAGGTCGAGGCGAGCAGGGGTCCCCGCGCCGGTTGCCGGAAGCGGGGTGAGGACTCCGCGAAGCATCCCGCCGGGTGCCGAGGCACGTACGTCATGCCCCAGTTCCCCTCCGAAGGACGGATCGCGGTGCGCGCTCAGCGACGCGGCGAAGCCGGCCTCCGAGACGGTGCGGGGCGCCCCCAGGACCCTCTGGACGGGAGGCACGGCGGTCCAGCCACCACCCCCGCCACTCCCCTGGCTTCCGCCACTCCCCGCCGCAGCGTCCACCGCCGTCCCGCCCGCAGGCTCGTGCGTACGCTCCGCACCCCGCGCGCCCCGCGGCCCCCGTAGCCACCTGAACAAGGCCATCCCCCGTCACTGCTTCCCTTCGGCCCGCTCGACCAGGGCCGCGCTCTGCGATACGTACGCGCGCCGGTCGGCGTGTTCGAGGTCGAGAATGTCGTCCAGCCCCCAGTGGAAGTGGTAGGCGAGATAGGCGACTTCCTCCTCGATCCGATCAGCCGCGTACGTCACGATTCCCCCAGGCGGCTCCCGGCCAGCTCCACCTCGAAGGACTCCTCGCAGTGCGGGCAGGCCACGGCGGCGCGGGTGTGTCCCTCGGCGTTGATCTGCCGGTAGAAGTCCTGAAGAAAGGCCAGGTCGGAAGCGAACATGTTTTCCACCGTGCCGTCGTGCACGGACCCGAGGGTGCCGAGCCGGGTGATGACCCGGCCGAGCAGCACGACCGACAGGTATGCCGGGTTCTCGCGTACGCGCACATCCCGCAGTGGAATCAACTCGTCGCGTGCCGTCGCCAAACGCATCGCGCCATTGCGATGGACCGTTCCGGACTCGTCCACGAATCCGCGCGGCAGCTCGAACTCGAACTCCGTCCGCAGCGGTTCTCGAACGGCCGCCTGAGACGCACTCGCCGTATCAGACATGCTCGCCGCACCCGCCGCATTCGCCATGTTCGCCGTGGGAGCCGCCTGTGTCCCCGGACCTGCGCGCCGCATTATTCGATGACCAGCTCTTCGAAGACGATGGTGACCTGCTCGGTCAGCGCGGCCGCGTCGCCCGCCTTGACCCCGCTGGTCTCCACCTTGCTGCACCAGGCATTACGCATGTTGTAGCGCTTCACCGGGTTGTTCTGGTAGTCCATCATCATGATGGTGGCGTTCTTACGGGCCGAACCCATATCGCCCGCAATGGACTTGTTGATCCATTCACTGAACGCGCCACTCTGCGTCATACCACGGGTCACCGTGCACTCGCCGGCCTTCTTCGTGCCGGGCATCTTCTTCACGACGGGCTTTCCGTCCGCCGAGACCTGCTGGTATTCGATGACGTCCTGCTCCATGGTCAGACCGCTGACCTCTTGCAGATATTCGACCATCACCCCGTCGATCTGCAGGCCGAAATTGTGTGAGGTGAGGGCATCACCGGGCTGAAGAGACACGCGAGTTCACTCCTGTTGCGGTAAGAGAATGTCAGTGCGGGAGAGGGGAGGGAGAGGAGAGGGAAAGGAGCCCGACTGCGGAGGCCGACGGGCCGCCCCCTCTCCTACTCCTCCAGCTCCCCGCCACCCCCGGAGAACTGCGCCAACCGGAAGACCACGAACTCGGCGGGCTTGACCGGTGCGATGCCGATCTCGCATACGACCCTGCCCAGGTCGACGGACTCGACGGGGTTGGTCTCCGCGTCGCATTTCACATAGAACGCGTCGTCGGGACGCTGTCCGAACAATGCTCCCGATCGCCACTCATTGACCAGGAACGCCGAGATGTTGCGCCGGATACGGGCCCACAGCGCCTCGTCGTTCGGCTCGAACACCACCCACTGCGTCCCGATGAGGATCGACTCCTCCAGGTAGTTGAAGTAGCGTCGGACATTCAAGTACCGCCACGCCGGATCGGAAGCCAGGGTCCGCGCGCCCCACACCCGGATTCCGCGTCCGGGGAATGCCCGAATGCAGTTCACGCCGACCGGGTTGAGCAGGTCCTGCTCACCGCGGGTGATCTGCAATTCCAGATCGATCGCCCCACGGACGACTTCATTGGCCGGCGCCTTGTGGACACCCCGCTCGGAGTCGTTGCGGGCCCAGATGCCGGCCATGTGGCCGGACGGCGGCACGATGCGCGACTGGCCGGAGGTCGGGTCGAAGACCTTGATCCACGGGTAGTAGAGGGCGGCGTACCGGGAGTCGTAGCCGGCGACCTCCTGGCGCCACTTACGGATGTCACGGGCATTCAGCGAGGGCGGCGGGTCGAGGACGGCCATCCGGTCGCCCATCAGCTCGCAGTGCGCGACGAGCCCCAGCTGGACGGCCTTGACCTGCTCCTCGTCGATGAAGCCCTGCTGGTAGGCGGCCATCAGGTCGGGTACGGCGACCATGTTGACCTCGTCGAGCGCCTCCAGGCCGCCAAATCCGGTGCGGTCGGCGGAGTCACCGATGAACTGGCCGGAGTCCAGCCGCTCGACGGTGCCCTGCGTGGCGGGGGCGGCGGGTGCCGGGGCGGGCGGGGCCAGCGTGACGCTCTGGGCCTCCGGCTTCGCCAACTGCCCTGCCGAAACCGCCTCTTCGAGAACAACCGTCTTGGACCGCTGCTTCACCTGTGCGACGACATAGTTCCGGGCGCTCTTCTTCGCGCTGACGTCGAAGCTCTCGACGACCTTGTCGCCGTCCTTGACGACCAGCTTGAACCGGTCGGCGCCGCCCTCGCCCTCGGCGTCCTGCACTTCGACGGTGAGCGCGCCGCCGGCGGTGGAACCGGCCGCGATCGCCGCGACCTTGAAGGTGCCCAGCGCCACCGGCTCCCCGGCGGTCAGCGCCCTGGGCGTCGCTTCCGTGGCGGCGGAAGACTGCGGGCCGTCCGTGGCGCCGCCGACGCGCACGACGTACGCCGCCGACCCGCCGTTGTTGAAGAATCCGTACACGGAATGCGCCAGGTAATACCCGTCCGTGAACTCGCCGAAGGTCGCCACATACTGGGACCAGTTCGTCACCAGTGTCGGCTCGTTCAGCGGACCGGAGGGCGCCAGACCGACAAATGCCGCAACGGAAGTTCCCACCCCCTCGATGGGACGGGATCCGCTGGCGACCTCCTCGACATATACGCCGGGGGACAGGTAATTCGGCATGGTGCTTTTCTCCTAGTAGGCGTGTGGTGGAGGAGGGGTCGGGCAAGATCGGAGAGTTCGAGGGGCGGGGTGCGCGATCAGGTGGAGACGTTGTACGCGATGTTCTCCTCGGTGATCTGCACCGAATTCGGCATCATGGCCTGTGGCCGCAGCAAGTGCTTGAGGAGGTAATTCATCAGAGCCTCGCCGCTCATGCCCCGCAAGCTGTCTGCCAGCTTCGGATTGGTCTGCTCGAAGCGCGCGATCTCCATCACGGCGCGTTCGGTCAGGCCGGGGATGATGTCGTGGCCGTGCAGGACGTTCTGGAAGAGCCGCTCCTTGTACGCAACGGCCTTCCCGCCTTCGCCGTAGTACTTCTGCTCGCTCTCCCCATCGCCCCGGGCCTGCGGTGTGACGATGCTGGCCGCCGCACGTTCGGCGTCCGGGCGGTCGGCCATGGCCATGATGTCCTCCGCCTCGATGCCGCCGACGCCCAGTTCGAACTTGCGGACGCGCTCGGTGTATTTGTCCGGCTCTTTGAGATCGCGCGTCGGAAGGCTTGAGTCGGTGTCGGCCCGGTTCTCCTTGGCCGACCAGATCTGGGGGTATTCGCGCTGGGCGAAGTCGGAGAGCATCACCCAGCCGCTGCTGAGCAGACCCGACTGCTGGATGGGGAGATGTACACACGCGGGGGCGTCGGCGTCGTCGCTGCCCTTGGCGAAGCGGGTGCCACGGACCGCCCCCGGTGATTCGATGAAGAAGAAGACAAATCCGGTATTGGCAAGCCCCGCCTCGTCATAGGACGACGTGTTGTGCTCAAAGCCCGGAGTGTCCAGCTCCAGCTGTGTCTTCGCCCGCAGGCCGCCGTCCGTGAGCATGGCGCGTGCGCGGGAGGCCGGCGTGTAGTGATGCAATTCGGCACCCATCAGGGCCTGCCGCAGCTTTTGCCGCACCGGCTCCATCCATGCGGGCTCGCTCTTCTCCTTCGAGAAGAAGTTCTTCTTCTGCCCTCTGTCCCGGTTCTCCGACTGCATGGACCTCAGGTTGCGGCTGGAGAGTTCGGCGAAGTAGCTCTGTCCCGTCCGGCCCAGTGCGCTGGTCCGGTGTTCGAAGTCCGGGGCGTCCCACAGGAGCCCCTCGTCGGTCATCAGCTCGTACGGCCCGTCCTCGTCGGCGGTGTAGCGCCTCAGCCGGGCCAGCCGCGTGGACTGCCGGTGCATCTCGCCCTCGACGGCACCCGCTATGTGCTTCAGCTGCTCGCGGTCGCTGTGCTTGTGCAGCAATTCAGCGATCTCGCCGAGCAATTCGAGCCGTTGCTGCGGCCGCTGATCGGTCAGCGCGTCGTACGCCTCGATCCGCTGCTGGATGGCCATGTCGGCGCACGGCTCGGCCAGCTGCCCGGCGAGGGACGCCGCCGCCTCCACCCTTTGCACGTATGCGCCGTGCCCGGCCACTGGGGATGCGGGTTCCGCGGACCCGGCGGACTTCGACGGCCCCGGCTCCGTGCTGCGCTGCACGGGCGCGGTCCCGCTCATCACCCGCGAGGCATTCGCCTCCGCCTCCCGCTCGAACCGGTCGGAGGGGTCGGAGACCCTGGTTCCGTCGCCCCGGTCCGTCCCCGCCACGGGCCCGGTGCGCTGCTGGATGACATGGGTCAGCTCATGGGCGAGCATATGGCGGCCGGCCGCCGAGGAGCCGTCGTACCGTCCCCGCTGGAAGACGATGTGCGCGCCGGACGTGTACGCATGGGCGTGGACCGATTCGGCCGATTCATGGGCCGCGGCATCCGTATGAACGCGCACATCGGAGAAGTCGGCGCCGAGCCGTGACTCCATGTCGGCCCGTACGGAGTCGTCGAGCGAACGGCCGGGCGAGCACAGTACGCCTTCGACGGGCGAGCGCTGGACGGCGGGCGGTGTGGTGTGACCGCAGCCGGCACCGTGCCGGTGCTGCTCGTCGGCGGCCAGGGCGGCCGAGAACGCCGCGTTGCCCACGGCCCGTTGGAGCACGGCGGCCGCCTCCGGGGTGAGGTGTCCGGCCTCCCCGGTCACGGCCGGCCTGCGGGCCACCTCGGGAGCGGTCGGGACCGTCGTACGCGCGGCGGGCGCCGTCCCCGCGCGGTCGCGTCCGGATTCCGGCCGCCGGTCATGTGCCCGCATGAATTCCCCCGTCCCGCTCACTGCCGGACCAGCGCTGGTCGGTGCTGGTCGGTGCTGCTCTGTTCTGAATCAGCGCTGATCAGTGCTGGTTACTTGCTGGCCACTGCTGTCGTGGTCACTGCTGTCGTTCCTACGCTTTCGATCCTGGCGGACGGGCCGGACCGGCTGTAGAGACGAACGGGCTCCGCCGGGGGCAGCACGCGCTGCCCGTTCGGTCACGAGGGGCGCAAGGGGACACCACCCGCCGCGTGGCCGGGATTCGGCCGGAGTTCGGCCGGGATTCGGCCGGGCCGAATCCAGAGGCGGACACACGACGCGGCCGAGGCGATGCCGGGCCGCGGTGGAGGACAGGGCGCCGCACGGCCGAGCCGATGCGGGGCAGCGCTCCGGGCGGGAGCGGACCGGCGCCTCGCCCGGCTGCTACGGGAGCACCGGCCGGACCGTCGCCGCTCCCCCACTCCGGCCATCAGTACACCCAGCTCTGCCCCCCGCTCTGCCCTCGCGGACACTGACCCGCGCCTGCCGGACGGGTTGACTGCCCGGGTGAGTATGTGGACTTCACTGGAACCAGCTGCGATCACCGTCGACCCGGGTGCCGTCGCGAGCGTACGGCTACGCATCCGCAACACGGGCGACACCGTCGAGGAGTACCGGCTGCGGCCGGCCGGCGACGCCGCGGGATGGACTCGGGTGGAGCCGGATGTGCTGCGGCTGTATCCCGGGGCCGAGGGCACCGCGCAGGTCACCTTTGCGCCCCCGCGGACATCGGACGCCGTGGCCGGGCCGACGCCCTTCGGCATCCGCGTCGAGCCGGCCGAGCACCCCGAGATCCGCGATGTGGTCGAGGGGCAGGTCACGGTCGGGCCGTTCACGGAACTCCGTTGTGAACTGGTCCCGTTGACGGTGCAGGGCCGATGGCGCGCCAAAGCGGCGGTCGCCGTCGACAACCTCGGCAACCAGCCGCTGACGGTCTCGCTCTCCGGCCGGGAGAACGGGGACGCCCTCACCGTCGAGGCCGAACCGAGCTCGGTGCAGGTCGCCCCGGGACGCGCCGCCTTCGCCCAGCTCAATATCCGTCCCGGAAAGGTAAGTTGGGTCGGCGGCACCAACAAGCACCCCTTCGCCGTCTCCGCGCTGCGGGCCGGCGTGCCGGAGCCGACCGAACTGCGCGGCACCTACCTTCAGCTGTCCGTGCTGCCGCGCTGGGTGATGGTGCTGTGCTCGCTGCTCCTGGTGGCGGCGCTGGCGTTCGCGGCGCTGTGGTTCAGGGCCCAGCCCACGGTGGCCACCAGCGCGAAGGCGAAGCCCGGCCCGGTCGGACGCCCGATCGATCCCCCCAAGAAGCCGGCGCCCCCGGCGCCGTCCGAGAAACCGTCCGAGCCCGCGGCTCCGGAGGAGTCTGCGGAGCCGGAGGAGGAAGCGCCCGCGGGCGGCGACGAGGGGCAGGACGAGGGCCCGAAGGAACAGACCATCCGTGACGCCGCCAATGGCGGCTGGTACCTCCAGGTCAACCAGGGTGGCCAGGAGAACGGCACACAGGTGGGCCAGAACCCCAAGTGGACGGCCGACGAGTTCGGCCGCAACCAGTGGTGGATCGTCCATCACTACCCGGAGAACAACACGGTCGCCCTGGAGGCGGCCAGCGCCCCGGGCAGCGTCGTCGACGTGAAGGTCGGCACCAACGAGGTCCAGATCGAGGGCGCGTCCCCGGAGAACCTGGAGTCGGGCAAACTGCCCCCGAACCAGAAGTGGCGGCTGGTCGAGGCTGCCGATGGCCGCAGCCGCATCGTCAACACGGCCAACAACGAGTGCCTCACCGATATGCAGAACGACAAGGGTGCGATCACCTGGGAGTGCACCGACGGGCCCAACGAGCGGCAGGACTGGATGTTTTCCGACGGGCCGTGAGCGCCGGGCGGAGCGTGCGGCACCGGTCGGTGCCGCCGAGGCCGGACGGGCGCTCTCCCGTCCGGCCTCGGCGGTACCGGCCTCGGCGACGCCGGCCGCAGTGACACCTGCCTCGGCGGTACCGGCCCCGGCCGCTCCGTCCGTTGACGGCGCCGTCCCGGCCGTACCACTCCGGGCGGCACCGTCCCCCGACGGCTCCCTCCCCCGTGGCTCAGTCCCACAAGGGCGACGCGTCCGGCACCAGCCGCCCCATCTTGCGGTACTCGCGTCGCGCTCCGGCCCGTACATCCTCGGCCGACACCGGCTCGCCACGGCCCGCGGCGAGATATCCGGCGGTCACCGCGGCCGACCGGATCGCCCCGCCCGACAGCTCGAACTCCTTCGCGCAGACGTCCAGTCCGAGGTTGTCCGCACAGGGCGTGGCCGTCAGACAGGAACGCCACAGCGCGATCCGCTGCTCGGCGTCCGGGAACGGGAAGTCGACCACCAGATCCAGCCGCCGGGTGAACGCATCGTCGATATTGGCCCGCAGGTTGGTGGTGAGAACGGCGATCCCGTCGAACGCCTCCAGCCGCTGTAGCAAGTACGCGCTCTCCAGGTTCGCGTAACGGTCGTGTGAGCTCTTGACCTCCGAGCGCTTGCCGAAGACGGCATCGGCCTCGTCGAAGAGCAACAAGGCGTCCGTGCGGTCCGCCTCGGAGAAGATCCGCTCCAGGTTCTTCTCCGTCTCCCCCACATACTTGTCCACCACCGCGGACAGCTCCACCACATACAGATCCAGACCCAGTTCACCGGCCACGACCTCGGCGGAGAGCGTCTTTCCGGTGCCGGACTCCCCGGCGAACAGAGCCACCACGCCCCTGCCGCGCCCGCCGCCGGTACGCAGCCGCCACTCACCGAGCACCTTGTCCCGGTGCCGGGCACGCTGCACCAGTTCGTGCAGCAGAGCCAGCGGTTCGGTCGGCAGGACCAGCCCGTCGAAGCCGACGGCCGGCCGGACGCGCCGGGCGTGCCGGTCCAGCAGCGGGGCGGACTGCTGGCGCGCGCTGCGCTGGACATGGGCCGCGGTCAGCGGCGTCCCGTCGAACGCGGCGAGGGCGGTGGCCGCACGGGCCGCCCGGCGGATCTGCCCGGCGCCCAGCCGGTACGGCGCCACGGCCGCGCCGAGATCGACGTCATCGTCCACGGCACCGAGTTCACCGCGCCACACCTCGGCCGCCGCCACCCCGCCGTCCGGCGCGTCCAGCGCGAGCAGCCCCGCGTCGGGGGCCCACTCGGGGTCGTACGACTCACCCCCGCAGAACACCACCGGCACCCCCCGGCCCGCCAGCGCCCGTACGAGCGCTCCGGGCCGCTCCGGCAGCGGCCCCACGACGATCGCCGCCCGCCGCAGCCGCGCCTCACGCACCAGCGCGGCCGCCGGCCCCGCACCATCGCCCTGGCTTCCGTCCGGCCGGTACCGCAGCACGGGCAGGCCGGCGCCCCGCAGCACGTCGGTCACCGGCCCGGCGGCGGTACCGGGCCGGCGCTCCCGCAGATGTACGGCGAGGGGCCGCTCGCCCGCGAGGGCGGCCAGCCGCCCGAAGAAGGCCCGCGCGTCGCCGGCACCGTCCGTGAGCTCCCCGGCCCCCTCCCCGGGCGGCAGCAACTCCACGCCGCCGCCCCACAGTTCGGGATCAAGATCGTCGTCACCCAGCAGATGGGCGACCACCCGCTCCGGCACCCGCAGCGCGCGGCCGGGCAGCGGCCGGTCCTGGTCCTCGACGACGAGGAGCCCACCGGACAGCAGCGGCGCGGCGGGATGGAAACGGGCGCGCGCCGAGGGCTCGTACGGGCCGGTGCCCGCGAGCTCCAGTGACAGGGCGACGGTGGCGCGGCGGCGCCCCACATCGTCGTTGAGGTAGCCGTAGAGCGGCTCGAAGCCCCGGTCCACATCGGGCGCGAGGGCGGCCAGGAGGATCCGCAGGTCCAAGGCGGACAGCCCGAACCGCCGCACGAGCGCCCCGGACCGATCCGCTGTCCCCCGCTCCGCCTCCCCAGTACCCGCCGCGTCCTCCTGCGCCTCACCCGTACCGACCGCCGCAGGCTGCGCGGCCAGCCGTCGGGCCGTCTCCGGGGTCACATACAGCCCGCGCAGCGGGTCCGAGGCCGTGGGGTCGCCGGCGCTGCGCCGCTCGACAAGTCCGGCCACCCGCTCCCGCAGCGCCGCCAACCGCCCGAGCAGCGCACCACTCACGTCCGCGGGCACCGCCACACCATCACTCACCGCCGTGCCCTCACTCACCACGGCACCACCCCCCACCGCCGCACCGTCACTCACCGTCGTGCCGCTCACCGCTCCCCCTCACGGGGGCCCGACCCGTGCGGCGCAGCGTCCGGAGCCGACCGGCGCATGCGGAGCCGGGAGTCGTCCGGCGGGCCGTCCACGCCCCGGACGACCACCGCCGCGCCCTCCGTGACCGGGGGTGCCACCTCGTACGAGGGCGTGACCGGGAAGGGCACGGTGATCACCACATCCAGCGACGGCTTGAGTTCGCCGCCGAGCGCGGACCAGATGTCGGCGATCGAGCGGGACTCAGGAGGTGGCACCGCGACCGTGAGCGGGATGTTCGCCTCCAGTGCCCGGAGCGCGTCCGTCAGCGCCGACGGCGGCAGGGTCTCGTGCGCGAGCAGACAGCCCAGCCCGGCCGACAGCAGCCGGTGCTCGTCCTCCGGGCGACTGGTCCACGCCGTGACCAGGTAGGACAGCCGGAACCAGCGCGGCGGCTGGCGTCTGCGCACCACCTTGCCGGCCGCGTCCCGCTCCGCGATCGCCCCGCGCTCGCGGCGGGCCACGTTCTCGCGTATGTCGTAGAGATAGGCGTTGAGCGTCGGGGTGTTGCGCCGCGCCGCCCAGTCGCGGTTCGGTGCCTCGAACGCGACATCCCCCGCACCATCGGGCAGCGCCCCTGCCCGCAGCACACGCCGCAATGCCTCATCGACCTCATGGATCATGCCCGCTCCCCCGCCCAGGGGTGCGGGGGCGCGACGCCCGCTTTCATTCCTGCTGCCGCATCTGCCTCGGTGCTCATCAGATGTCTCCCTCTCGTAGTGCGTAGGCGACGGCGTGCGCGCGGTTGCGCAGGTGCAGCCGCGTCATCAGGGCATGCAGAGCGTTCTTGACGGTCCGTTCGGAGTAGGCGAGCTTCTCCGATATCTGCCGGGTGTCCAGCCCCTCGGCGATGAGCCGCAGCACATCGGCCTCGCGCGGCGCCATGCCCATCGTCGGCACCACCGCGACGGAGGCGGAGGTCACCGCGGATCACCGGAGCCGCCCCACCTGCGTGCGCAGCCTGCTGATCAGGTCCGGCGGCAGGTGGCCCGCACCGCGCGCCACGCTCTGCACCACCCTCAACAGCCGCCGCGGGGTGGCCTGGTGGCGCCAGAGAGTGGCCCGTACGCCGTACTCTACGACGGTCATCAGCTCCGGCTCGCGCAGATCCGGGGCGATCAGCACCACCTGCTGGTCGTCACCGCGTACCAGGCGCCGCAGCTCTGCCGCAGCGAGCTCATCGAACCGGTCGACGAGTGTGACGGCCACGGCCCCGACCGTCGCCCAGCCGTCCTTCCCCCTTCCCCCTACATCTGACGTCCGCCGGCCCTCCCTTCGGCCGGGCCTCCCTCACCGGCCGGGGCCGGCCCGTCCGTCGTCCTTGTCCACGTCGAGATGGAGCAGCAGATCTCCGCGGCCGCCGCCCCGCAGGTGCATCGCACCGTGCCCGACCAGCCGCAGAGTCTGCCCGGAGCGCAGGCCCGCGGGGATGCGGACGGACTTCGAGCCGTCGAGCGTGGTCACCGCGACCGTGCCGCCGCCGCGCGCGAGCGATCCCGGGATGCGCCGGGTGAGGTGCAGGTCGTCGCCCCGGCGCTCGAGCTTTGGATGCGGGAGTTCGACGACCTCGATGTACAGGTCCCCGGGCGGGCCGCCTCCTGGGCCCACCTCGCCTTCGCCGGCGAGCTGGATGCGGGTGCCGTGGTCGACGCCTCCCGGGACCTTGAGGGTGAGGGTCCGGGTGACGCGCACCCGCCCGTCGCCCGTGCATGCGTGGCACGGGGACGGAATGTGCACTCCGCTCCCGTGACAGGCACGACACGGGACGGAGGTGTCACGCCCCGGCTCCGGGCCGGATGTCCCGATGCCGTTGCAATGACCGCACGGGTGGACCGGTGTGCCGGCGACGGCACCTGCCCCCTGGCACCGGTCGCAGCCCACCGCGGTGTCGACCTGGATGTCCCTGAGCGTGCCCAGCGCCGTCTCGGTCAGCGGGAACTCCACCCTGAGCAAGGCGTCCTGGCCGCGACGGGCGAGCTGTCCGTGCGGCGGAGGGGACGGGACGTCGCCGTCGACGCCGTTGAACGCGTCCTTCAGCCGGGCGAAGAGGCCTGGAGCCGGGGGCGGAGTCTGCCCTCCTTCTGCGGCACGGGAGTTCCCGGACGTGCTCTCGCTCTCCGCGGCCGGCGGGGCCCCGGCCGCGGCGGTTCGGCTCGCGGCGGGCCGGCTCGCGGCGGTTCTGGCGAGGGTGACCCGGTACTCCAGGTCGGCCCACATCCGGGGACGCTGCCGCGCGCCGCTGTGGTGCAGATACTCGTAGACGTAGTCGTACAGCTCGGTGACCGTGATCCGGCCGTCGTGATCGGTGTCCGCATCGCCGCTGCGCAGGCCCTCGATCAGGGCACCGGTGAAGCGGGAGGGCTGCGGCGCCGAGGCCTCCAGATGGTCGCCCTCCCAGGCGTATTCGGTGCGGTTGGTCGCGGTGAGGATGGCGCGGCCGTGGCCGGCCAGCTCCTCCTTCACCTGCACGTAGTCGTCGCCCTTCGCGCCGGGGAGGAACCCGCCGCTGTAGCAGCAGTCCAGCAGCACGACGATGGTGCGGGCGCGGCAGCGTGCCATCTGGTCGTGCAGGAAGGCGGCCGGGACGGCGGTGGAAGCCGGTAAGTCCTTGTCGGTGTCCTGTGTGGCGAAGTACAGGTGGCCCTCATCGTCCTTGATGCCGTGGCACGACAGATGGAGCAGCAGCAGATCCTCGCGCCCGCGGTTGCGGAAGAACTGCTCCAGCGCGCGCTTGACCTCGTACGACTTGGCGTCCACGAGCTGCTGGACCTGGAAGTCTCCGATGCCCGGATCACGGAGGACCGCGGCCAGGCCCTCGCAGTCCTGGCGGGGCGAGCGCAGCGGTTTCAGAGCCGGGCTCTCGTACATGCCGGTGGCGATCAGCAGTGCATCCCTGCGGCCGGCGGGGAAACCCGGCACCGGCTCACTCCCCGGCCTGCGGGGTTCCGGCCTGCGGGGACCTCGTGCTCACGAACGCGTCGATCAGACGCCGCTGGTCTTCGGCGGAGGCATTCCGCAACTCGATGGTGTCCCCGTCGATTTCCACCGTGACACTGCGGAGCGGGCGGTTGCGCAGCCAGGTGTCGACCAGCTGGAGCACCTGACGGACGAGCAGCGGGACAGTGGTGACGACGAGCGCTCCCACCGCGATGACCTCGCCGGGTTTGGCGCCCTCGGGGGCGGCGGCGCCCTGTCGGGCCAACTGCACGTCCTCGACGTCGAGTTCCAGCAGAGCGCGGCGCAACTGCTCCCCGAGTGACTGGAGTTCGTCCGCATCGGTGTCCGACGCACCTGTCAGAACGAGGGTCAGCCTGCTGACACCGGTGTTCATCCCGCCCCCTGTTCAGACTCGGAGCAGTCAGTGTATGCGGGGGGTGCGACAAAGGGGCCGGGAGCAGGGAGGAGCTACTTCGCACCCATATCCGGGCGGTATCGGGCCGGCGGGGCGGTGGATGGCACCGTCCCGGGCGGCCGGTCGCCGGCGCATCGAGGGCGGCGTGGTCACAGCATCTCCTGCGGGGTCAGCACCACGAACTCCGCGCCGGACGGGTCGCTGCAAACGGCCAGGCGGCCGACGCCCTCGGCGGTCTCCGGGCCCATGGACAGCGTGCCGCCGTTGCCCGTCGCCAGGCCGACGGTGGCATCGCAGTCCTTGGAGGCGAACACCGGGTGCCAGTAAGGCTTCCCGCCGGGTCCGAGCAGGTTCGCCGGGACTTCCATGAGGCCGCCGTGCATCCGCTCCTCACCGCGGTCCGCGGGGGTGAGGAGGGTGTAGGTGCCGCCACCGCCGGGGAGCGCCATGTCCTGGGCGCTCCAGCCGAAGACCGTCCGGTAAAAGGTCTGGGCGGCGGCCGCATCGGTGGTGTAAAGCTCCGTCCAGCACAGGGTTCCGGGGACGTCCACGGCCTCGAAGCCCGGGTAGCGCTCCGGCTGCCAGACGGAGAACTCCGCGCCCTGCGGGTCCGCGAGCCGGGCGAAGCGGCCGTCGTCCGCACCGACCGGGGACGGCGCGGAGCGGACCGAGCCGCCGGCCCGCTCCACCGCCTTGGCCGTGGCCTCCGCGTCGGGGGTGTGGAAGTAGATCGTCCAGGCGGAGCGCGCGCCCTCCTCGGGCAGCGGGCCGACCGCGCCGACGGCCTTGCCGTCGAGCCGGAAGAGCGTATATCCGCCCGCTCCCTGGTCGCCGTACGGTTCGGACCGCCAGCCGAACACGGCCCGGTAGAAGGCCGAGGCGACCTCGACATCGGGAGCGCCGAGATCGAGCCAGCACGGGGAGCCGGGGACGAAGTCAGTAGTGATCATGGCGCTTCCCTTCGCGGATCCTCTGAATTCAGCCTGCCATCCGGCACTGACAACCGCCCGTCGGTCAGGATTCGGCGTCTGTTCCCGGTCTTGCTAGCCTGACGCGCGCTCGTCAAGTACCACCGGCGAGCGCATCGTCAATCGGCTGCGCGTATGGGTATGGGTGCGCGTACACAGCGGGCGTCCACGGGGGCGGCCGCCACCACGGGGGAGAAAACAAGATGAAGTTTCGCCATGTTCGGGCTGTTGCCGCCTGCGCACTGGTGGTCGTCGCGCTGACCGGCGCGCGGCACTCGCACGGCGGGGGCTGCGGCAGCAGCCACAGCTCCAGCAGCAGTTCCAGCGGCGGATACAGCAGCTCCGGGAGCACCACCAGCAGCGGCAGCACCGTCGGCTCGCCGACCGCCGGTTCCACCACGCCGCCCGAGTCGGACATCCGCATCACCGACTGCCAGGTCGACAGCGCGGCCGGCACGCTGAGCGCCAAGCTGAGCGTGACCAACCACAACTCGCAGGGCTCGGCGCACTACAACGGCACCGTGCAGTTCACCGACGAGGCCGGCGCCGCCTTCGGCTCCGCGCAGATTTCCGTCGCCGCGGTCACCGCCGGCTCCACCCGGCCCGTCACGGCGTCCGGCACCTTCCTCAAGAGCCCCAACGGGCAGGGGCCCAAGTCCGGCAAGTGCAAGCTGGGCCAGGTCTGGAAGGACAACAGCTGAGACGGGCGACGGCCCTGCTCCGCAGGGGAGTTCAGGGCCGTCCGCGGTACAGCTCCTTGGCGATGATCGAGCGCTGCACCTCCGTGGCGCCCTCGTAGATGCGCGGTGCGCGGACCTCACGGTAGAGGTGTTCCAGGAGGTGGCCGCGGCGTAGCGCGCGGGCGCCGTGGATCTGGACGGCGGCATCGACGACGTACTGGGCGGTCTCGGTCGCCAGCAGCTTGGCCATGGCCGAGCGGCGGGCGATGTCCGGGGCCCCGGTGTCGTACGCGGATGCCGCCGCGTACACCAGGAGGCGGGCGGACTCGACCCGGGTGGCCATCTCGGCGAGCTGATGGCCGACGGACTGAAGGTCCTTGAGCGGGCCGCCGAACGCGGTGCGCGCGCCCGCATGTGTCAGTGCGGCATCCAGCGCGGCCTGCGCCATGCCGACCGCGAAGGCACCCACGCTCGGCCGGAAGAGATTCAGGGTCGCCATCGCGACGGCGAACCCTCCGTCCACCTCTCCCAGCACATCCGCCCTGGTCACGGGCGTACCGTCATAGACCAGTGTGCCGATCGGGTGCGGGCTGAGCATGTCCAGGTGCGCGCCGGTCAGGCCCGGCCGGTCGGCGGGGACGAGGAAGGCGGTGACGCCGCGCGCACCCGCCCCGCCCCCCGTACGCGCGAAGACGGTGGCGAAGTCGGCCTCGGGGGCGTTGGAGATCCAGCACTTCTCGCCGCTGAGCCGCCAGCCGTCCGGGCCGTCCGGCTCGGCCGCGAGGGACAGCGCGGCGGCGTCCGAGCCCGCGCCCGGCTCGCTCAGCGCGAACGACGCGACCGCGCGGCCGGCGGCCACCTCCGGCAGCCATCGGGCGCGCTGGGCCTCGGTCCCTGACAGCACGACGGGGTAGGTCCCCAGCCCCTGGAGCGCCAGTGCGGTCTCCGCCTCCGTGCACACCTGAGCCAGGGATTCCCGCAGCAGACACAGGTCCAGGGCGCGCAGGGCGCCGTCGGCGGGGAACAGGCGGCGCAGCAGGCCCAGTTCGCCGAGGGCGGCGACCAGGGGGCGGTTGACCCGGCCCTCCTCCCCCTTCTCCGCCAGCGGGCTCAGCCGCTCGGCCGTCAGCGCGCGCAGTTCGGCGCACCACTCCTGCTCGTCCGGTCCCAGCGCGAATACGGTCACGAGGCGGCTCCCTGGTAGCGGTCCTCTATCGCGGTCTGTTGACTGCCGTCACGAACACGTTACGCTGACGACGGATCCGAACGGCAGTACTCGCACCGCAGAACGAGCAGCCAACCGAGCAATCCCCGACCGGTCACCGCACCGGCCTCCACCGTCCCTCATCCCTCCCCCGGCCGCTTGCCGGCCACCCGGCCGGGCCCCTGGGGCCCCGCGGGCCCACCATGATCCGTAAGACACGCCCGAGGGGGCATACGCCATGGAGCTACGGTCCTCGGCCCACACCGACACCTTCGCGCGCGACCGGCTGCCGCCCCACGACCAGTGGCCGCACCTCACCGATCTGGGCTATCCCGACCGGCTGAACTGCGGCGCCGAGCTGCTCGACGGCACCATCGCGCGGCTCGGCGCCGACCGGCCCGCGGTCCGTGACGCGAACGGGCCGGTCTGGACGTACGGACAGCTGCGGGCGCAGGTCGATGCGATCGCCCATGCGCTCACCGGCCCGCTGGGGGTGCTGCCGGGCAACCGCGTCCTGCTGCGCGGACCCACCACGCCCTGGCTGGCCGCCTGCTGGCTCGCCGTGATGAAGGCCGGGGCGGTGGCGGTGACCGTGCTGGCCGCGCAACGCCCCGAGGAACTCGCCACGATCGCGGAGATCGCACAGGTGCGGTACGCGCTGTGCGATGTCCGCTCCGTCGACGATCTCGCCAAGGCCGAGATCCCGGGGCTGCGGATCACCACCTTCGGCGGGGACGGGCCGGACGATCTGCGGCAGCTCGCCCGGCCCGGCGGGGCGCTCTACCCGGCCGTGGCCACCTCCGCCGACGATGTCGCCCTGATCGCCTTCACCTCCGGCACCACCGGCCGCCCCAAGGGCTGTATGCACTTCCATCGCGATGTGCTCGCCATCGCGGACACCTTCTCGGCGCAGGTGCTGCGCCCGGAGCCGGACGACGTGTTCGCCGGCAGCCCGCCGTTGGGCTTCACCTTCGGTCTCGGCGGGCTGGTCATCTTCCCGCTGCGGGCCGGTGCCTCGGCCCTGCTCGCCGACTGGGGCGGGCCGGAGCGGCTCCTCGGCGATATCGCGGCACACCGGATCTCGGTGCTGTTCACCGCGCCGACCGCCTATCGCGCGATGCTGCCCAAGCTCACCGGGCACGATGTCTCCTCGCTGCGCCGGTGTGTGTCGGCCGGTGAGAATCTGCCCGCCGCGACCTGGCAGGCCTGGCACGAGGCGACCGGCCTGCGGATCATCAACGGCATCGGTGCGACGGAGCTGCTGCACATCTTCATCGCGGCCGCCGACGAGGCGGTCCGGCCCGGTACGACGGGGCTGCCGGTCCCGGGCTTCCAGGCGCGGGTGGTCGACGCGGACGGCACCCCGCTGCCGGACGGCGAACCGGGCCTGCTGGCCGTGCGCGGGCCGACCGGCTGCCGCTATCTCGCGGACGCCCGCCAGACGGCGTACGTACGGGACGGCTGGAATCTCACCGGCGACACGTACGTCCGCGAACCGGACGGCTACTTCCGCTATGTGGCCCGCGCGGACGACATGATCATCTCGGCGGGCTACAACATTGCGGGCCCCGAGGTGGAGGACGCCCTGCTGCGGCACCCCGATGTGACCGAGGCGGCGGTGGTCGGGCGGGCGGACGAGGACCGCGGGCAGGTGGTCGTGGCCCATGTCGTGCTGCGGTCCGGCGTCCCCCAGGGGGAAGACACCGTCGCCGCACTCCGCGCCTTCACCAAGACCCGGATCGCCCCCTACAAATGCCCGCGCGAGATCGTCTTCCACACCTCGCTGCCCCGCACCCCGACCGGAAAGCTCCAGCGCTTCCGGCTGCGGAGACCCCCTCTAGAGTGACCCGGTGAACGACCAGCAAACGCAGCGCACCCCACGGTCCCTGATCGTCACGTTCTACGGCGCCTACGGGCGGGGCGGGCCCGGCTCCCCGGACGGCACGGCCGCTCCGGTGCCGGTCGCCGCCCTGATCCGGCTGCTCGGTGCACTCGGGGTGGACCCGCCGTCGGTGCGCTCCGCCGTCTCCCGGCTCAAGCGGCGCGGGCTGCTGGTCCCCGCCCGCACGGCCACCGGGGCAGCCGCGTACGGACTGTCCGACGCGGCCCGCCAGCTGCTGGAGGACGGCGACCGCAGGATTTTCGGCCGGCCGGCCGCGCGGCTGTCCGACGGCTGGGTGCTGGCCGTCTTCTCCGTCCCCGAGGAGGAGCGGCACAAGCGGCATCTGCTGCGCTCCCGGCTGGCGCGGCTCGGTTTCGGAACCGCGGCGCCGGGCGTGTGGATCGCCCCCGCACAGCTCTACGAGGAGACCCGGCACACCCTGGAGCGCCTGGAGCTGGCCCCGTACGTCGATCTGTTCACCGGTGAGCACGCCGGGTTCGCCCCCACCGCGGACGCGGTGGCCCGCTGGTGGGACCTGGACGCCATCGCCGCGCGGCACCGCGCCTTCCTCGACGAGCAGGAGCCGGTGCTCCGGCGGTGGTCGCGGCGCCGCTCGGTACCCCCCGAGGCGGCCTACCGCGACTATCTGCTGGCCCTGGACGCCTGGCGCCAGCTGCCCTACGCGGATCCCGGACTGCCCTCTCCCCTCCTGCCGGAGGACTGGCCGGGGGGCCACGCGGCGGACGTGTTCGGCCGGCTGCACGCCAAACTCCAGGCCGCCGGGGCCCTTTACGCGCACGAGGCGACAACCGGAGCCTGACAACGGCCCCGCCGTCTCAGCGGCGGCGCTGCTGGGCCCCCACCCCGACGCCCGACCGCGGCCTGGCGGCGGCGATCACGGAGACCACGTCCTTGAAAGAGCTGCACATCCGGGTACCGGCGACCGCGGCGAGCTCACCGAACGTGCCGACGCCGTAGGTCACCGCGACCGGCTCCATGCGCGCGGTGACCGCCATCCTCATGTCCCCCACGGTGTCCCCCACATACGCGCTCTGCCAGGCCGCGACACCGAGCCGCCCGGCCGCCCGCAACACCATCTCCGGGTGCGGTTTGCCGCGCCGGACCATGTCCTGGCCGATCACCGGGCCGACCAGGTCGCGGATGCCCATGACGTCGAGCAGCGCCTCGGCGCTGCGGGTGGTCTTGGACGTGGCGACGGCCAGCTCGACGCCGTGGGCGCGCAGCGCGGAAAGCCCCGCGGTCACCCCGGGAAAGAGCAGCTGCGGTCCCTGGCACAGGACTTCATAGGCGAACAGCTCGCGGTAGCGGGAGATGGCCGCCTGCACCCGGCCGTCGTCCTCGGGCTTGCCCAGCAGCCGGCCGAAGGCGGGGCCGGGCGGTTTGCCGATGGCGGAGGCCGCCTGCCGGGCGGTCACCGAACAACCCTGCTCCGAGGCCACCTTGACCAGCAGTTTGCTGATCGGGGGCAGGGTGTTGGCAAGGGTGCCGTCCAGATCGAAGACGGCGGCCCTGATCGTCTCGCCGCCGGCGCTCCGTACGCCTCTTGCGGGACGTTCGCCGACTTCCGTTGCTACGCGCATGGCTGGAGACCTTTCCGGATTCCTATGGGGGTGCAGGGGCTCGGGTGACGTTGCTGGCTCGGCTGGTTGGGCGGCCTGCGGTCGAGGACTGGTGAAGGCAGAGGCGGTCTCGCCATGGCGCACCGCTGTCCAACGGCGGTACGCGACCGTCAAGGCGGCTGCAACGGAAGGGGGCGTCCCGTTTACCGCCTTTGGAGATTTAAAAACCGCCTGCGCTGTTTGTCAATGGACCCATACTGTTCCTGATGGGTCGACAACCCTTCGCCCACCGGCCAAACTGGGGTCAGACCGCCCCCGAAAGCCGCCGCGCATCCGAACCGGCGACAGCTCGTCGTCTTCGCGCCAGGGCGCCCAAGTTCCGGACATTCCTGGGGAGCATACAGAACCGCATGGTTGGTTTTCTATGTAGACTGCACTGAGCTCGCAGCCGTACTAGAGACGGGACGGACACCGTGCCCACCCAGCATCGCGCCATCCAGAGCCGCCAGGCACTCATCCGCTCGGCCGCAGAGACCTTCCTGGAGAAGGGGGTACCCGCCGCGGGTATGGTCGAGATCAGCCGGCGGGCCCGGCTGAGCAAAGGGGCGCTCTACTTCCACTTCACGTCCAAGGACGACCTCACGCTCGCGGTGCGGGATGCCGCACTCGCGACCCTCCAGGAGATCGAGGACGGCTTCACCCGCTCCCCGGAGCCACTGCCCACCGCCGTACGGGACTTCACCGTCGAGCTGTTCGGCCGGGTGGAGTCGGACGCCGTACTGCGCGCCGGACTGCGGCTGCGGCCGGAGACCGCGCCGGGGCTCGGCATCTACGCCCTGGAACAGCGCTGGTACGCGCTCTTCCTCGACAAGGCGGTCACCTGCGGGACCGGCGGACCGGCCGGACCGCATGCGTCGGACACCGAACCGCGGCGCACGGCCCAGCTGTTGACCTCACTCGTGGTGGGCCTGCTGCATCTGGGCAGCGAGGACGGGGCGTGGTGGGACAGGGAGTCCATCGTCGGCCTGTGGGCGCTGCTGCCGGCCGCGCCGGACCGCTTCCCGGCCGCCGGCATCCCGGCGCCGACGCAGATCCCTGCGGCCGGCTGACCCTGCACCGCCCCGCCCGGCCGGGCTCCCCGGCCCCGGCCTCGGCCTCGGCCTCACAACTCGACCAGCACCGCGCCGATATGACGCCCCTGCACCAGTTCGCACAGCGCCCGCGGCGCCTGCTCGATCCCCTTCAGAAGGGCATGCGGGAAGACCAGGGAGCCCTCCCGCAGCCCCTGGCCGAACTCCTTGGTCCACTCCTGCGGCAGATCCGGATGCGCATGCAGCCCGAAGCCGCGCAGCGCCACCCGGCGCATGATGATCAGCCCCGCGTCCAGCTCCACCGGGGCGGCGACGCCACCGCCCCCGCCCAGCTGGCTGGAGAGCGCACCGACCAGCGCGAACCGCGCGTCGGGGCGGGCCAGCGAAAGCGCCGCCGTGAGCTGCTCACCGCCCACGGTGTCCAGCAGCACGTCGATGCCCTCCGGCGCCGCCCGGCGCAGCTGCCGTTCGATCGGCCCGGCGCCGCGCACGATCGTGTCGTCGTACCCCAACTCGGCGCGCAGCAGGGCGGCCTTGCGCTCCGAGCCGGTGCTGCCGACGACCCGGCGGGCACCCAGGCGCCGCGCCAGCTGCCCGGCCAGGCTGCCCACACCGCCCGCCGCGCCGGTGACGAACACGGTGTCCCCCGGCCGTACCTCCGCGGCCCGGCGCAGCGCTCCCCAGGTCGTCGCGCCCTGCGACAGATGCGCGGCGGGGGACGGCAGTGCGTCCGGGTCGAGCCGCCGTACCCGCGACGCGTCGACAGCCGCGAACTCCCGCCATCCGCAGGAGTGTTGTACCAGTTCGCCGGGCGTGAAGCCGTCGTCAGGCGCCGCGACCACCTCACCGACCGCGGAGCCCCACAGTGCCTCACCCGGCACAAATGAGCCCATCGGCAGCGGCATTCCGGCCATCTGCGTCCGCGTCGCCGCGGTCACCGCCATCACCCGGGTGCGCACCAGCACCTGCCCCGGTCCCGGCTTCGGCACCGGGACCTCGGCGAGGGTGAAGTGATGGGGCGCCAGGTCGCCTTCGACCCGGTCGGCCAGCCGGACCTCGCGGTGTACGGCGGGTATGGCGGGGACGACGGTGGGGGACATCGGACTGCTCCTCGCGCTCGTGACACTCGACGGCGTCGCACCGGTTCGTGACGCCGGGTCATGCCCCTCGGACCCCCACCCGCCCGTGCGCAGATTCAATACCGCATGGTTGGCTTCTTTATGATGCGGAAATAGACTGCGCGGCCACGGGCGGCGGGTCGCACTCAGGCACAACAACTCCAAGAGAGCATACGGAGGATGATCGGTGGTCAAGCAGGAACGCGCAGTGCGCACCCGACGTGCCGTCCTCGAAGCAGCGGCTCATGTCATCGGCACCCGCGGGTACCAGGCCGCCACGATGGCCGAGATCATCCAGCGCGCGGGGGTCACCAAGGGAGCGGTGTACTTCCACTTCACGTCCAAGGACGCACTGGCCCGCGCGGTCATAACGGAACAGACCGATCCGTTCCTACCGCAAGTCAGCGAGTCCCGGCTCCAGGACGCCATCGACTTCACGCACCAGGTGGCGCTGGCCCTGCGCAGCGACCCATTACTCCAGGCCGGCACCCGTATCGCGGTCGAGACGACCTTCAGCGAGGACCCGCTCGTGCCCTACCAGGCCTGGACCGACATCATCACCACGATGTTCACCGAGGCCCGGGACAACGGGGAACTCCTGCCGGGTGTGGCTCCCGACCGGGCGGCCGAGTTCTTCGTCGCCGCCTACATGGGGGTGCAGTTGTTCTCGCGGGCCGCGACCAACCGCGCCGATCTCCCGGAGCGCGTCACGGCCCTGTGGAAGCACACCCTTCCGGGACTGGCCGCACCCGGCGCGCTGGGGCATCTGGACCCGCACGGCCGCTGCGTGAAGATCTCGGTCTGACGCCTTCCCCACCGCCCTGACGGAGCTACGGCCCCCGCCGTAGGGCTGAAAAACAAACCACATGGTCCGTATCTTAATTGCCACGGGGCCGTCACCAAGGCTCAGCCCGTCAGGGCTCGGAGAGCCTGCACAGCAGAAAGGAACACCTATGGCCAGCGCCACGCTCACGCCGTACTTGCGCGATCAGTGTCACGAGATCGAAGGCCGGTTCGGCGACGGAAACCGACCGTCGGAGCTCACCACGACCGTGCCGCGCGAGTATGTCCACCGCACCGCCCTCTCCGAGGTTTTCCTCACCAACTGGCGACGCACGGACGACGGCTGGGTGGTCAGCGCCCAATGGCCGCGCGCCCACAGCTTCTACGGTCCGGTCCACGGCCTGCACGACCCGGTGTTGATCATCGAGAGCATCCGGCAGGCCGGGATATTACTGAGCCATGTCGGGCACCATGTGCCGCTCGACCACCCGATCATCTGGCAGCGGGTCCGCTACGACCTCGCACCGCGGGCGCTGCGCACCGCGGAGGCACCGGCCGCGGTCGAACTGCACGTGACCGACCACGACATGGTCCACCGCGGCAAACGGCTGGCCAGCGTCCGGCAGGAGTTCCGGATCGTGTGCGACGGCGCCGACCTCGCCTCCGCGACGCTTGTCTACTCCTGCCACAGCCCGGCCGTCTACCGTCGGCTGCGCGGCGAATACAGCGATGTGGCGCTCGCCAACTCCCGGAAGCTGCCGGTGCCGCAGGCCGTCGCCCCGCAGCAGGTCGCCCGGGAACGCGACCGCGATGTGGTGCTCTCCCCCACCGACCGCCCCGACCGCTGGCAGCTGCGGGTGGACACCTCGCACCCGGTGCTCTTCGACCACCCCGTGGACCACACGCCCGGCATGCTGATGATCGAGGCCGCCCGGCAGGCCGCGCAGGCGGCAACGCCCGGCTTCACCGTGCCCGCGTCGATCGACTGCTCCTTCGAACGGTACGCCGAACTCGACGCGCCTTCCTGGGTGCAGGCGCGGACCACCGGCCGCACCGACGACCGCCGGCAGGTCGAGGTCACCGTGGAACAGCACGGCAATCCGGTGATCTCGGCGCAGATCGCCTGCGTACCGACGCCCTGACCGATGCCATGACCGGCCCCCTCGCCGGACCGCCGGCTCCCTGACCGGCCGCGTCCCCGGACCGCCGGTTGCCCGAGGGTCCCGCTCGCCGGCCCGCCCGGCTCCCCGCCGGCCCCTCTCGCCGTCCCGCTCCGCACTCTGCCGGGCCGGCCCTGGAACGGCCCCGCCCCGCTGCCCGTGCCTCCCCCGTCACCGCAGCGTGAGGCGGGGCTTCGGCGCGTCGGTGCGACCGGTCGGCGGGGTACGGCTGCCCGCCTGATAGGGCAGCGGCCAGGGGGCGCCCGGCCCGGCGTAACCCTGCTCCGCCGCGGCGTGCAGCGTCCAGTGCGGGTCGTACAGATGCGGTCTGGCCAGCGCGCACAGGTCCGCGCGCCCGGCCAGCACCAGGGAGTTGACGTCGTCCCAGGAGGAGATGGCGCCGACCGCGATGACCGGCACACCCAGGGCGTTGCGGATACGGTCGGCGAACGGGGTCTGGTACGAGCGGCCGTAGTCGGGGCGTTCGTCGGTGACGACCTGTCCGGTGGAGACGTCGATGGCGTCGGCGCCGTGCGCGGCGAAGGCCCGTGCGATCGCCACCGCGTCGTCGGCGGTGGTGCCGCCGTCCGCCCAGTCGGTCGCGGAGATACGGACCGTCATCGGGCGCCCGGCCGGCCAGACGGCGCGGACCGCGTCGAAGACCTCCAGCGGGAAACGCAGCCGGCCGGTGAGGTCGCCGCCGTAGCCATCGGTGCGGTGGTTGGTGAGCGGCGAGAGGAATCCGGAGAGCAGATAGCCGTGGGCGCAGTGGAGTTCGAGAAGGTCGAAGCCGGCCCGGGCGGCGGACTCGGCGGAGCGGACGAACTGCTCGCGTACGGTGGCGAGCTCGGGTTCGTCCAGCGCGTGCGGGACCTGGTTGACGCCGGGGCGGTAGGGCAGCGCGGACGGCGCCACGACCGGCCAGTTGCCGTCCGGCAGCGGCTGGTCGATGCCCTCCCACATGAGCCGGGTCGAGCCCTTGCGGCCGGAGTGCCCGAGCTGGACGCCGATGGCGGTGCCGGGTGCGGAGGTGTGGACGAAGTCGGTGACCCGGCGCCAGGCCGTCTCGTGTTCCGGCGCATACAGCCCCGTACAGCCCGGTGTGATCCGGCCCTCGGGGCTGACGCACACCATCTCCGTCATCACCAGTCCGGCGCCGCCCAGCGCGCGGGCACCGAGGTGGACGAGGTGGAAGTCGCCGGGGGTGCCGTCGCCGTCGGCGGCGGAGTACATGTCCATCGGGGAGACCACGACGCGGTTGCGCAGCGTCAGCCCGCCCAGCCGGAACGGCGTGAACATGGGAGGCGTGGCGGGCGGGGGGCCCGCCTCGGCCTCGACGGCCGCGACGAATCCGGGGTCGCGCAGCCGGAGGTTGTCGTGGGTGACCCGGCGGCTGCGGGTGAGGAGGTTGAAGGCGAACTGGTGTGGCGGCTGGTCGAGATAGGTGGCCAGCTCCTCGAACCAGGCGAGGCTGGCGCGGGCGGCGCGCTGGGTGGAGGCGACGACCGGGCGGCGCTCCTCCTCGTACGCGGCCAGGGCACTGGCGGTGTCGGGCCGCTCCTGAAGGCAGGCCGCCAGCGCCAGGGCGTCCTCGACGGCGAGCTTGGTGCCGGAGCCGATGGAGAAGTGCGCGGTGTGCGCGGCATCGCCGAGCAGCACCGTATTGCCGTGCGACCAGCGGTCGTTGACGACCGTACGGAAGGCGATCCAGCTGGAGTTGTTGGAGCGCAGGGACCGGCCGCGCAGAGCGTCCGTGAAGACCTTGGCGCACCACTCCGCCGACTCGCGCTCATCGCAGCGGTCGAGACCGGCCGCCCGCCAGACCTCCTCGCGCATCTCGACGATGACCGTGCTGGCGCCGAGGGTGCCCGCCGGCTCGGAGGGCGGCGCCGCGGGACGCGAATCGGGCGACGGGCCGGCGAAGGGGTAGGCGTGGAGCTGTACGACGCCGTGCTCGGTCTCGGCGATCTCGAAGCGGAAGGCGTCGAGGGCGAAGTCGGCGGCGAGCCAGATGTAGCGGCAGCGATGAGTGGTCAGCCGTGGGCGGAATGCGTCGGCATGCGCGGTGCGGGTCGCGCTGTGCACCCCGTCGGCGGCGATCACCAGGTCGTACGAGCGCGCCAGTTCGGCGGCGGGCGGGGCCTCGGTACGGAACCGCAGTGCGATGCCGAGGTCGCGGCAGCGCTGGTGCAGTACGGCCAGCAGCCGGCGCCGCCCGAGCGCCGCGAAGCCGTGCCCGCCGGAGGTCAGGGTGCGGCCGCGGTGCACGATGTCGATGTCGTCCCAGCGGACGAACTCCGCCTGGAGGGCGCGGTAGACCTCCGGGTCGGCGTGCTCGATGCCGCCGAGGGTCTCGTCGGAGAGCACGACGCCGAAGCCGAAGGTGTCGTCGGGCGCGTTGCGCTCCCAGACGGTGATCTCTCGGGTGGGATCGAGGCGTTTGAGCAGCACAGCGGCGTACAGGCCGCCCGGACCACCACCGATAACGGCGACCCGCATGGCTATTTCCCCTGCCACTTGGGCGTCCGCTTCTCCGTGAAGGCGGCATGGAATTCTTCGTAGTCGGCGCTGTTCATCAGCAGCGCCTGGGTGGCGGCGTCCATCTCCACGGCGGCGGCCAGCGGCATGTCGAGCTCGGCGGTGAGCAGCGCCTTGGTCTGGGCGTGCGCCAGCGCGGGCCCCTCGGCGAGCCTCCGGGCGAGCGCCGCGGCCGCCTCGTCGGCCCGCCCCTCGTCGGCCAGCTCGCTGATCAGCCCGAGCCGTTCGGCCTCCGGCGCCCGGACCGCGTCGCCGAGCATCAGCAGCCGGGTGGCGTGACCGAGGCCGATGACGCGGGGCAGCAGATAGGCCGCGCCCATGTCACCCCCGGAGAGGCCGACCTTGGTGAAGAGGAAGGCGAACCGGGCGGACGGGTCGGCGACGCGGAAGTCGGCGGCCAGCGCGAGCACCGCGCCCGCTCCGGCCGCGACGCCGTGCACGGCCGCGATCACCGGGAACGGGCACTCCCGCACCGCCCGTACGACCTGGCCGGTCATCCGGTTGAAGTCCAGCAGCTGCGCGGTGTCCATCCCCAGAGTGGCGCCGATGATCTCCTCGACATCGCCGCCGGAGCAGAATCCGCGCCCCTCCCCCGCGAGCACCAGGGCACGTACGGAACGCTCCCTGGACAGCTCCGCGAGCAGGTCACGGAGGTCGGCGTAGGCCTCGAAGGTGAGCGCATTGAGCTTGTCCGGGCGCGCCAGGGTGACGGTGGCGATCCCGTCCTTCCTGGTCACGCGGATGTGTTTCCAGGCGTCTGTGCTGCGGGCTGATCCTGCGAACGGGCTCATCGGGCTGCCTGCCCCCTTTGGCCGACCGGCCGGTGGATGCTCTTCCGGATGCCTTGTGCCTTTTGCCTTGCGCCCTGTCGAAGTTATCACTGGTTCATGACTGCCGTCACGAGGACGCGATAGCGGCGCGGCGTGGGAGGGGGCGGGAGGGGGCGGAAGAGGAGGGAAGGACCGGGCGGCGGCGGTGGGAGGGTGCGGAGCCGGCGGGTGGGGAGTGACCGCGGGGCGTGCGGGGCGCGGCCGGACCAAGGTCCCGGCCGCCGTATGACTTAGGTCATGCGCTTCGCGGTCGCTCGCCCCTGCTCCGTCCACCCCCGCGCTTCCTACCGTGGACGTACCCGACCCGGCCTTTTGCGAACGGAACGCTCAGCGCATGCTGGAACCGCCCGCGCCCTCGATCTGGCGCATCTCGCTGCCGCGTGGCGCGACCGCGGTCCCCATCGCCCGCGCGATGGTCAGAACCGCCATGCAGGACATCCGGGCCACGGCCGACCGCACCACCGCACAGCTGCTGACCGCCGAGCTGGTCACCAATGCCCTCCGGCACACCCGCGACACCGACCCCATCGAGCTGGTGGTGGAGCTGCGGCCGAGCGGCTGCCGGATCGAGGTGCACGACGGCGATCCGGCGCTCGTCCAGGGGCTCGGCAGCCCGCTGCCCCCGGCGGACCTGGACGTTCCTGTGCTGGTGGGGGCACCGTCCGACTCCGCACCGTGCCGAGCGGCGGACGGTTACGGCATGGCGGACGGTCACGACACTGCGGCGGGTCACGACACGGCGGACGGTCGGCGTGCGACGGACGGGCACTCCACGCCGGACGAGTACCCCGAGCGGGACGGCCACCCCACCGGCGACGGCCACCTCCCGATGCAGCGTACGGAGGGCGAGGGGCCGGCCGGACGCGGCGAGGGCACGGACGGCATTGCCCCTGCCGGACAGAGCGGCGAGGGCCACGACGCGACCGGCGACGCCGAGGGCTACGCAGACACCGACGCGGACGCGGACATGGACGCGGACGCCGACGCCGACATGGACGCCGACGCAGACGCAGGCACGGACACCAAAACCGACCGCACCCACGACACCCACCGCATCGACGGCACCACCCCGAGCTGCCCTGAGCAGGGACGCGACGGCCGTGGCCTGCTGCTGGTCCGGTCCCTCAGCTCCGCTTCCGGATGCCGCCCCACACCGCGCGGCAAGGCCGTCTGGTTCACGCTCCCCGAACGGGAGCGTCCACGCCGGCACTGACGACGACGGCGGCGGCCTCGCCGGTCTCGTCCGCGGGCTGTTGCGGGGCGGACCCGAGCCGCGAGCGGCGGCGCCCGTAGCACGTGTAGACCAGCGCGCCCACCACCAGGAACCCGGCGAACTGGAGCCAGGTCGCCGGGCCCGTCCCGTACATCAGATAGAGGCAGAAGGCGATACCGAGGACCGGGCTGGCAGGGAAGAGCGGGACGCGGAAGCGGCGCGGCAGCTCGGGGCGGGTGCGGCGGAGCACCATCACGCTGAGGTTGACCGCGACCATGACCGCCAGCGTCCCGATGGTCGACAGGTTCATCACCGCGTCGAGCGGGACGACCGCGGCCGGCACGGCGAAGACGGCCGTGACGATCCAGGTGTTGGCGACGGGGGTGGAGGTGCGGGGTGAGATCCGCTCGAAGATCCGCGGGATCAGGCCGTCCCGCGACATCGACATCAGGATGCGGGTCTGGCCGTACATGACCGCGAGGACGACCGAGGCGATGGCGACGACGGCACCGAACGCGATCACTCCGCCGCCGAGCGTCGAGTGGGTGACGGAGTTGACGATCAGCGACAGCGCAGCGGGGCGGCCGGCGACCTGGTCGGAGGAGAGCGCGCCGATGGCGGACAGGGCGACCAGGCAGTACAGGACGGTGACCAGACCGATGCAGACCATGATCGCAATGGGGATGTTGCGGCGCGGATTCCTGACCTCCTCGCCGGCCGTGGTGATGGCGTCGAAGCCGATGTACGAGAAGAACGCGACCGAGGCGCCGGAGGTGATGCCGGCGACGCTCTCCGGGGCGAACGGCGAGAGGTTGCCGGCCCGGAAGGCGCTGAGGCCGATCGCACAGAACAGGACCAGGACCGCGAGCTTCAGTACGGCCATCGCGGCCGTCGCGCGGGCGCTCTCCCGGATGCCGCGGACGAGCAGCAGGGCGGCGAGCAGCATCACGACCACGGCCGGGATGTTGACGATGCCGCCGTCACCGGGCGGGGCGGAGAGCGCGGCGGGCAGCTGCCAGCCGGTCAGGCTGCCGAGCAGTTCGTTGAGGTACTGGCCCCAGCCGACGGCGACCGCCGAGACCGAGATGCCGTATTCGAGCAGCAGGCACCAGCCGACGAGGAAGGCGGTGCGCTCGCCGAGGGTGGCGTAGGCGTAGGAGTACGAGCTGCCGGACACCGGTATCGCGCCGCCCAGTTCCGCGAAGGAGAAGGCGGTGAACACGCAGGTGATGGCCGCCAGCACGAAGGAGACGAGGACGGCGGGGCCGGCCTCGGCGACGGTGTCGGAGAGGCCGACGAAGATGCCGGTGCCGACGATGGCGCCGATGCCGAAGCAGACGAGCTGGAAGAGCCCCATGCTGCGCCGGAGGCCGTTGCCTTCGAGGTCCGCGCCCGATTCGGCGACCAGGACATCGGGGGACTTGATGCGCAGCCCGGACGGACCTGCAAGAGGTGCGGCGGGCCGCGCCTCCTTGGTGCGGTGGCGGGACACGGACAGGCGCATGGGGTGGTTCTCTCTCTGGTGGTGCGATGCGTGGGGCAAGGGGTGGGCCCACACACGGAGCGGGGCCCGGACCGATGGGTCCGGGCCCCGCGAGCGGTTCGATGGTAACCGCTTGACCTGCATGATCGACCAAATGTCCGGATGGCTATGCAGTGTGATGTTTCCGACGGTGTGCGCACGGGCCGGTCGGCCCGTAGCCCCGCCGGCCTGTGGCCGCCGTCCTTACCGGGCGAGCGTCGCGACCAGCACCGCCTTGATGGTGTGCATCCGGTTCTCCGCCTCGTCGAAGACGACGGAGTGCGCGGACTCGAAGACCTCGTCGGTGACCTCCAGGGACGACAGCCCGTGCCGGGCGTGGATCTCCCGGCCGACCGCGGTGCCGAGGTCGTGGTACGCGGGCAGGCAGTGCAGGAACTTCACCTCCGGCTTCCCGGTGACGCGCAGCACGTCCATCGTCACCGCGTACGGGGCGAGCAGCGCGATCCGCTCGTCCCACACCTCCTTGGGCTCGCCCATGGAGACCCAGACGTCGGTCGTCACGAAGTCCGCGCCGCGCACACCCTCGGCGACGTCCTCGGTGAGCGTGATGCGGGCGCCGCTGGTCCCGGCGAGTTCCCGCGCCCGGGCGACGACCGCCTCCTCGGGCCACAGCTGCTTCGGCGCGACGATCCGTACGTCCATGCCGAGCAGGGCGCCGGTGACGAGGTAGGAGTTGCCCATGTTGTTGCGGGCGTCGCCGAGGTAGGCGAAGGCGGTCTCGGCCAGGGGGCGTCCCTGGCCGTGCTCGACCATGGTCAGCACGTCGGCGAGCATCTGGGTCGGATGCCAGTCGTCGGTCAGCCCGTTGAAGACGGGCACTCCGGCGTGGGCCGCGAGCTCCTCGACGTCGGACTGCCGGCTGCCACGGAATTCGATGCCGTCGAACATCCGGCCGAGGACCCGGGCGGTGTCCTTGACCGACTCCTTGTGCCCGATCTGCGAGCCGGACGGGTCCAGGTAGGTGGTCGAGGCGCCCTGGTCCGCGGCCGCGACCTCGAAGGAGCAGCGGGTCCGGGTCGAGGTCTTCTCGAAGATCAGGGCGATGTTCCGACCCTGGAGGCGAGGGACCTCGGTACCGGCGCGCTTGGCCGCTTTCAGCTCGGCCGCCAGGTCGATCAGTCGGCGGAATTCCTCGGCGCTGAAGTCCAGCTCCTTGAGGAAGTGGCGGCCCGTGAGGTCTATCGCCATGGGTGGGCTCCTGGTTCGCGGCAGTCGGGACGGACTCGAATCCTGGAAGTGTATACGCACCAATGCATCTCTATGCGAGGCCGTCGGCTCTGCACGGGCCGGCACCTCCTCCTGCACCACTACAGCGTCACGGATCGGCGTCACGCTCCACCAACGGATCCGGGTGCACGCTCAGGCTGCCCCGGGCACCGCGTCCCTCGCCACCGGACAGCTCATACAGCGCGGCCCGCCGCGCCCGCGGCCCAGCTCGCTCCCCGGAATCGTGATCACCTCGATGCCGCGCTTGCGCAGAAAGGTGTTCGTGGTGACATTGCGCTCGTAGGCCACGACCACGCCCGGCTCCACCGCCAGCACATTGCAGCCGTCGTCCCACTGCTCACGCTCGGCGGAGTGCACATCCTGGGTCGCGGTCAGCACCCGGATGTCGGACAGGCCCAGCGCGGCCGCTATGGCCCGGTGCATATGCTCCGGCGGATGATCGGTGACCTTGAGGTCCTGGTCGCCCGAGCCCGGCTCGATGGTGTACGAGCGGAGCATCCCCAGCCCCTCGTACTGGGTGAAGGTATCCCCGTCGATCATGGTCATGACGGTGTCGAGATGCATGAACGCCCGGCGCTTGGGCATGTCGAGCGCCACGATCGTGCGCGCGGACCCCGCCGCGAACAGCCCCCGCGCCAGCAGCTCCACGGCCTGCGGAGTGGTCCGCTCGCTCATGCCGATCAGTACCGCGCCACTGCCCATCACCAGGACGTCGCCGCCCTCGATGGTCGAGGGGAAGTCGGCCTGCCCCTCCGACCAGACATGGAAGTCCTGGTCACGGAAGAGCGGATGGTGGCGGTAGATCGCCTCATAGTGCACGGTCTCGCGCTGCCGGGCCGGCCAGCGCATCGAGTTGATCGAGACCCCGTCGTAGACCCAGGCGGAGGTATCGCGGGTGAAAAGGTGGTTGGGCAGCGGGCCCAGCAGGAAGTCGTCGAGATCCATCACATGGAAGCGGACCGAGGTCGGCTCGGCATGACGTTCCAGGAACTCTCGCTTGGTCATGCCGCCGACCAGCGCCTCGACCAGCTCCGGCACCGGCAGCTCGTCGAAGGCCGCCCGCAGATGGTCGGTCGCCAGCGGCCCGTATTCCTTCTCGTCGAAGACCCGGTCCAGGACCAGCGTCCGCGCCTCGGGGATCTGGAGGCTCTCGGCCAGCAGATCCCCGAAGAGGTGCACCTCCACACCCCGGTCGCGGAGCACATCCGCGAACCCGTCGTGCTCGGCCCGCGCCCGGCGCACCCACAGCACGTCGTCGAAGAGCAAGGCGTCCTTGTTCGAGGGCGTGAGCCGCTTCAGCTCCAGATCGGGGCGGTGCAGGATGACCCGGCGCAGCCGCCCGGCCTCGGAGTCGACTTGGAATCCCATCCACCCATCTTGGCCGTTCTGACGGCTCGGCGGAGGGAGTCGGGGGATGTCGGGCCGGGAGCGGCGGTACCCCGCCCCCTCCCCCTCGCCGCCATCACCCCGTCTACAGCCGTGGGTCCACCGGCTCCGACTCCAGCGCGAGCACCGCGAAGACCGCCTCATGCACCCGCCACAGCGGTTCGCCGTCCGCCAGCCGGTCGAGCGCCTCCAGGCCGAGCGCGTACTCACGCAGGGCCAGTGAGCGCTTGTGGCCGAGATGACGTACGCGCAGACGCCTGAGGTTCTCCGGGCGGGTGTACTCGGGCCCGTAGATGATCCGCAGGTACTCACGGCCACGGCACTTGACGCCGGGCTGGACAAGTCGTCCGTCACCCTGCCGTATCAGCGCCTGCACGGGCTTGACCACCATGCCCTCGCCCCCGTCCGCGGTCAGGTCCAGCCACCAGGCGACACCGGCCGCGACCGACGCCTCGTCCTCGGTGTCGACGATGATCCGCCGGGTCGTGGCGAGCAGCCCGGGCCGGTCCGCGCCCTCGGCCCCCGCTCCGTCCCGGGCCGCCACCCCGGCCTCGGCCGCGATGAGACGGTCGATCAGGGCCAGCTGGTCGGTGTGCGCCAGCCCGGCAAGGCTGCGGCCCTGCACCGCGAGGATCTGGAACGGCGCGAGCCGGACACCGTCCAGCTCACCGAGCCCGGCAAACCGGTCCGATCCGCCGGACGCCGGTGAGGCGTTCGGTGCGTCCGGTCCCGCCTCGGCATCCGACACACCCGACGCGTCGGCGCCGTCCGCCGGATCCGTCCCGACGCGCCAGCAGTAGCGTCGGTACGCCTCCGTGAACGCGGCGGCGTCCGCGGCCCGGCCCCGCTGCCGGGTGAGCAGCGGCGACACCTCGACCCCTCGGGCGGCCGCCGCCTCCAGCGCGCCGAGCACGCCCGGGAACACCGCCCCGGACGCCGCGCCCACGGCCGCGTACTGCTTGCGCAGCAGACCGGTCGCCTTCAGCGACCACGGCATCAACTCGGCGTCCAGCAGCAGCCAGTCGGTCTCCAGCTCCGCCCACAGACCGGCCTCCTCGGCGCAGTCCCGCACCCGTCGCAGAATGCGCTCGGTCGTCTCCGGGTCGTCGAAGAACGGCCGGCCGGTACGCGTGTACAGGGCGCCCGACACCCCCTTCGGCAGCCCGGCGGGGATACCTCCCCTGCCTTCAGGGCGAGGGGAGAGCTCCTCGGCCACCGCCTCGTCGCGGCACACCAGGACCACCGCCCGCGACCCCATGTGCTTCTCCTCGCAGACCACTTCCCGCACACCGTCCGCCCGGTACCCGGCGAACGCCTCCGCGGGATGCTCCAGGTAGCCCTCCTCCGCCGAGGTCGCGCACGGCGCCATCGTCGGCGGGAGGTACGGCAGCAGCCGCGGGTCGATCGCAAAGCGGCTCATCACCTCCAGCGCGGCCGCTGCATTCTCCTCCTTGACCGCGAGCCGGCCCATGTACCGGGTCTCCACGCTCCGCCGCCCCGCCACATCGTTCAGATCGAGCGGACGGCCGTCGGCCCCGCCGGGCGCCTCTGTCGCGAGTGGTTTCGTGGGCTCGTACCAGACCCGCTCCGCCGGTACGTCCACCATTTCGCGCTCCGGCCAGCGCAGTGCGGTCATCGCGCCACCGAAGACACAGCCGGTGTCCAGGCAGAGGGTGTTGTTGAGCCAGCCGGCGCGCGGGGTGGGGGTGTGGCCGTAGACGACGGCGGCGCGGCCACGGTAGTCCTCCGCCCATGGGTAGCGCACCGGCAGCCCGAACTCGTCGGTCTCGCCGGTCGTGTCGCCGTACAGCGCGAACGAGCGCACCCGGCCCGACGTCCGGCCGTGATACTTCTCCGGCAGTCCCGCGTGGCACACCACGAGACCGCCACCGTCCAGGACGTAGTGGCTGACCAGCCCGTGGATGAACTCCCCCACCTCGGTCCGGAAGCCGGCATCCTCCTTGTCCAGCTGCTCGATGGTCTCGGCGAGCCCATGGGTGTGCTGGACCTTGCGGCCCTTGAGGTAGCGGCCGAGCTTGTTCTCGTGGTTGCCCGGCACACACAGCGCATGCCCTGCTCCCACCATGCCCATCACCAGACGCAGCACCCCGGGGCTGTCCGGCCCGCGGTCGACGAGGTCGCCGACGAAGACTGCCGTACGGCCCTCGGGGTGCGCGGCGTCCACGGCCCGGCCGAGTGCGTCGCGCGCGAGCTCATAGCCCAGCCTGCCGAGCAGGGTCTCCAGCTCGGAACGGCAGCCGTGGATGTCGCCGATGATGTCGAACGGGCCGGTCAGATGACGCAGATCGTTGAACCGCCGCTCCGTGACGACCTCGGCGGACTCCACCTCCTCCTGGCCCCGCAGGATGTGCACCTTGCGGAAGCCCTCGCGCTCCAAGTGGCGCAGGGAACGGCGCAGTTCACGCTGGTGGCGCTGGATGACCCGGCGTGGCAGCCCGGCCCGGTCGGCGCGCGCCGCATTGCGTGCGGCGCAGACCTGCTCGGGGACGTCCAGGACGACCGCCACGGGGAGCACGTCGTGCTCCCGGGCCAGCCGCACCAGCTGGGCGCGCGCCTCGGACTGCACATTGGTGGCGTCCACGACCGTCAGCCGCCCCGCGGCCAGCCGCTTGCCCGCGACGAAGTGCAGCACCTCGAACGCATCGCCGCTGGCGCTCTGATCGTTCTCGTCGTCGCTGACCAGCCCCCGGCAGAAATCGGAGGAGAGAACCTCGGTCGGCCGGAAGTGCCGGGCTGCGAAGGTGGATTTGCCGGAACCGGTGGCTCCGATCAGCACCACGAGCGAGAAGTCGGGCACGGCGAGCGTGCGCCGCGCGGGCTCGGACCGGGGCTGCGGCTCAGGCTCGCGCGCCCGCTGGGTCCTGCTCCCCTGCCGGTCCTCGTGCGTGTGCTGGTTCTCGTCTCCGTACTCCGTACGGCCGTCCTCCGTCATGCCGCGGCCTCCTTCCCGGTCGTCGAAGCACCGCTGCCTCCGCAGCCGGCGCTGCCGGCGCTGTCTTCGCTACTGCTGTCGGCCCAGCTCCGGCCGTTTTCACGACTGCCGCCGTCTTCAGGACTGCGGCTGTCTTCAGGACTATCGCTGTCTTCACGACTGCGGCTGCCTTCACGGCTATCGCCACCCTCGCAGCTACCGCTGTCTTCACGACTGCCGCTGTCTTCACGGCTACGGCCGCTTGCACGGCGGCTGCCGCCGTCCTCACCGGCCATACGGAAGTGTGCGAGCTGGGTGGGCGGGCCGACCTCGGGGTCGTCCGGGCCCACCGGGCCGAAGCTCACCTCGTAGCCGTGCCGCGCGGCGACCTCCCGCGCCCACTGCCGGAACTCCCCGCGTGTCCACTCGAAGCGATGGTCCGCATGCCGTACCCGGCCGGCCGGCAACGACTCCCAGCGCACGTTGTACTCGACGTTCGGCGTCGTCACCACGACCGTCCGCGGTCTGGCCGACCCGAACACCGCATACTCCAGCGCCGGCAGCCTCGCCGGATCCACATGCTCGACGACCTCACTGAGCACCGCCGCGTCATACCCCTTCAACCTGCTGTCGGTGTACGCCAGCGACCCCTGTACGAGCCGTACCCGTTCCGACTGCCGCTCGGGCATCCGCTCCAGCCGCAGCCGGCGCCGCGCCTCGTGCAGCGCCCGCATCGACACGTCCACCCCGACGATCTCGGTGAACTGCCCTTCCTCGAGCAGCGCACCGACCAACTGACCCTGTCCGCAGCCCAGGTCGAGCACCCGCGCCGCCTCGGCCGAGCGCAGCACCGCGAGGATCGCCTCGCGCCGCCGGACGGCGAGCGGCACCGGCTTCTCCTCGGTGTCCGCCTCCTCGTCCACCGCGTTGTCGATCTCCTCTGCGGCCACGTCATCCGACTCGGCCAGCCGCTCCAGTTCCAGCCGCTCCATGGCCTGGCGCGTGAGCGACCACCGCCGCGCAAGGTAGCGGCCGACGATCACCCGCTGCTCCGGGTGGCTCTCCAGCCAGCCCTCGCCGGCCCGCAGCAGCTTGTCGACCTCATCCGGGGCGACCCAGTAGTGCTTGGCGTCGTCGAGCACCGGCAGCAGCACATACAGATGCCGCAGCGCTTCGGCGAGCCTGCACTCCCCTTCCAGTACGAGCCGTACGTAGCGCGAGTCGCCCCACTCCGGGAACGTCTCGTCCAGCGGCAGTGGCTCGGCCTGCACCCTCCAGCCCAGCGGCTCGAAGAGTTTGCGCACCAGCGCCGAGCCGCCCCGGGCCGGCAGCACCGGCACCTCGATGCGCAACGGCAGCGTCTGCGCCACCAGCTCGGGCCGTGCCGTGCACTGCCCCTTCATCGCGCTCGCGAAGACGCTTCGCAGCGCCACCGCCAGCAGCGAGGACGCCGCGTACGGCCGGTCGTTCACATACTGGCCCAGCGCCGAATCCGGAGCGCCGCCACGGCCCTTCCCACGGCTCCGGCGCACCAGAGCAATGGGATCGACCTCCAACAGCAGTGCCGCCGTACACCGTTGCGCGTCAGCCTCGGGGTACAGGACGTGTGCGGTGCCGTGCGACGTCGAGAACTGCTGCGCCTTGTCAGGGTGCTTGTGCAGCAGGAATCCGAGGTCGGTCGCGGGACGGTCGGCGCTGCCGGTGGTGGTTATCGTCAGGAACACGCGTCCGAGTATTGCGGGAGTACGCCTCTGTCCCCACCGGTTTTCCGACAGCGCCGCCGGTCGTCAGCTCGGACGGACGTCAGGACATCAGCCCGGACGGCCGTCAGCTCGGACGTCAGCCCAGCTGCGACTGCACCTGCGCCGAGATCAGCTCGAGGTGGTCCAGATCATCCAGGTCCAGCATCTGGAGGTAGACGCGGGACGCACCGATGGCGGCGTACCGTCCGATCTTGTCAACGACCTCGGCGGGCGAGCCCGCCAGGCCGTTGGCCTTGAGTTCGTCCACGTGGCGCCCTATGGCCGCGGCCCGTCGCGCCACCTCGGCATCGTCCCTGCCGACACAGGCCACGAGGGCGTTGGAGTACACCAGCTCATCGCCCTTCCGCCCGGCGGCTTGAGCGGCCGCCCGCACCCGTCCGAACTGGCGCTCACTGTCTTCGAGCGAGGCGAAGGGGATGTTGAACTCATCGGCGTACTGAGCCGCCAGCCGCGGTGTACGCGTCGCGCCGTGTCCGCCGATCAGCACCGGCACCTTGCCCTGGGCGGGCTTGGGCAGCGCGGGCGAACGCTCCAGCCGGTAGTAGGTCCCGTCGTAACTGAACTCCCTTCCTGCCTCGGTGGCCCACAGGCCGGTGACGATCGCCAGCTGCTCTTCCAGCCGCGCGAACTTCTCCTTGGGGAACGGAATGCCGTATGCCTTGTGCTCCTCCTCGAACCACCCCGCGCCGAGGCCGAGTTCCACCCGGCCGCCGGACATCTGATCGACCTGCGCCACCTGGATGGCCAGCACACCCGGCAGCCGGAAGGTGCCTGCCGTCATGAGCGTCCCGAGACGGATGCGCTTGGTTTCACGGGCCAGGCCCGCCAGCGTGATCCAGGCATCCGTCGGACCGGGCAGCCCGTCGACATTGCCCATACGGAGATAGTGGTCCGAGCGGAAGAAAGCGTCGAAGCCGAGGTCCTCGGTAGCTTTGGCGACCTTCAGAAGGGTGTCGTAGGAAGCCCCTTGCTGGGGCTCGGTGAAGATGCGTAGCTCCATACCTCCATCCTGCACGCCGAACGGCGAACCAATCGTCAGAGGCACATCGATGCACTGGGTCGGATCGGGCCGGGTCGCGGTCAGATCGGATCGGGGGAGCGCGCGTGGGGGCGTGGCGTGGCCTGACGCGGGGGTGTGGGTGTGGGGTGTGGGCGTGCACGTCCCCGGCCCGCGGTCGGTGAGGCACTGCCAAGCGCATACCTGCCGCGCGAAGGCAGTCGAGTCGGTGTTCTCTTTACTTCAGGCAGGATTCCGGTCGCGCACCTCCAGCCTCTCCAATATTCCGGCCACGCGATCTCTCGATTCGTCGACCGTGTCCATCGCCTCCACGCAGGTCCAGTACATCCCCTCCTCGTCGGCGAGCAGCACCACGCCCACCAGCGCTTCGCACACTTCTCGCAGCAGCCGGCACAGGCCGGTTAACGCCTCTTTGGCATCGCATACTTCAGACAGCTGCGCCGCCCGCAGCCCGCCGGTGACCGATGCCGGGCACAGCAGTCCCCCGCTGAACCGCCCGCCCGCGTCGCCCAACCCGCGCGCTCTGGACCGCACTTCGTACGGCCCGAATATCGCGAGATGGCTGCCGACCGCCTCCGCCAAAGCCTGCGCCTGCCATGCCTCGACGAGCACTCCCTGCACTGTGTGCGCCTCCGCCAGACCGCGCCGACTGGCTGCAATGATCCGCACCGCGTCCATCCGCTCCCTCCTTCCCTCATCATTCGCATGCACCCTGCACTCTTTCCACTACCCAGAGTGAGGGCGAACACCCAAAAAAGCCAGGGGAATTCGCAATTCTGTGGACAAGCAAGGCGATGTGGAAAGATCCATTACTCCATAGAGTGACAAAGCGCGCCCGCACCCCCGCTCCATCCCCTCGCGCCACAGCACCCCCACCCGTCACACCCCCTGCACAAGTCACGCGAAACGCCCGAAGGGGGCACCCAGGAAACGCCGGCGACCGATAGGCACGGCCGAAAGAGCGCCGGGGCGGAGGCCGACGCCCCCGCCCCGCCGGCCCCCGCCCGCCGCTACGTCCCCTCGCCCCTACTCCTCACCCTCCCGCGGCCGGTCGGGCCGCGCCGAGCGGACCGCCGGGAATCGCGACTCATTGCGCTCGATCTTCGCGGCGAGCGCCGCCAACGCGTCGAGCCCCAGCGCCTCGCAGAACTGAAGCAGATACGCCAGTACGTCCGCGACCTCGTCCTCGACCCGGCCGGCCTTCCGCGGGTCGGACATCACCTTCGCCGACTCCTCCGGCGTCAACCACTGGAAGATCTCGACGAGTTCAGCGGCCTCGACGCTGAGCGCCGCGGCCAGGTTCTTGGGCGTGTGGTACTGCTGCCAGTCCCGCGCGGCCGCGAACTCGGCCAGGCGTCGCTGTAGCGCATGAAGGTCCTCACTCATGCCTCCAGGTGTAGCACCTGTACGCCGGGCAGCCCCTCGGCGACCGCGGGGTCACGCACCGTCCCCAGCAGCCGCACATGCCCGCGCTCGGCCATCCGTACGGCCAGCGACACCAGCTCACGCGCCTGCCTGCGGTCCATACAGCGGTCCATCCCGTCCGCCATCACCGTCATCTGCTGATGGGCCGACGGCACCTCCCCGACCGGATCCATGGCCAGCACGCCCGGCCCGGTGAGCAGTACCAGCGCCAGCGCGACGAACCGCAGCTCACCATCGCCGAGCTGCTCGACGGGCAGCTCCCCCAGTTCGCCGCGGTCAAGGACGGCTCGCACACCCGCCGCACCCACTGCCCCCGACCCGGCCTGCGGACCTGCCGGACCACCGCGTCCCACCACCCCAGGACCGGCGGCGGCCCCTTCTCCCGGCTCGCCGGGCTGCCGCGGCACCGCACGCAGCCCCTCGACGGGGCCGGCACATGCCTCCCGTACGGACGCGACCAGCACCGCATGCCGCCGGGCGCACTCCCGGCTCGTACGGTGCAGCACCGCGGGCAGATTGTCGCAGGCCGACCGCAAGCGCCCCTCGTCGCGCTGCTCCCCCGCCTCACGGCCCCAGCCGCCCGCCCCGCCGGCGCCTCCGCTCCCCTTGCGCCCCGCACCCCAGGCACCGGCAGCTCCTCCTGCCGCCCACGCCCCGCCGGACCCTCCCGTTTTCCCCGGGCCGCTCACCGGTTTCCCGCCCCTGGCCCCCGAGCCCCCTCCTCGGGCGTTCCCACGAACCCCGGCAGCACGCCCCGCACCACCCCCACCGTCCGTACCACTTCCGCCACCCTCACCAGCCGCGGCACCCATGCCGCCCGTCCTCGCTCCGCGCATGACCTCCGGCCTCGGGTCGCACACGAAGGCCGACCGCAGCGCGACGACGACCTGTTCCGCCGCGGCCAGCACCAGCCGCTGCCCCGCCGTCTTGCCCGCGACGCGCAACGGCAGCAAAGACGTGCCGAGCCGGCCGTCGGGCAGCGGGGCGCGGGTTACCGGAGTCGCGCCCGCGGTATGCCAGGCGGCCTGGACCGCGGGGCGGGTGGGGTCGGTGAGCGCGGTGGTCAGCAGGGTCTCGCCGCCGCCGGTCAACCGCTCACCGACGATGCGCAGTTCCGGCTCGGCCTGTACGGCGAGATCGAGGCTGACGGGACCGGCCGGGCCGTCGACCGTGCACCCGATACGGAAACCGCGGCGCCCCTGTTCGTCAGGACGCGCCCCGGCCGGCACACAGGCCGTCGGGCTGCCCGCCACCTCACCCACTGCCCGTGCGAGCGCCTCCCCGCTGCCGAGCCTGGCGAGAATCTCGTACGCCTGAAGCGCACTGGACTTGCCGCTTCCGCTCCCGCCACTCAGCAGGGTGAGCGGCGTGAGCGGCAGGGTGACGCCGCGATGGGACTTGAAGGCGGACAGCCGTAACTCCGTGACCGCCGGTCGCACACTGTCGGAATTCATGCAGGGACGCTATGCAGCGCCCCACCCGGAGAACCGTTACGCCTAACAGCTCTTCCTACGAACGGGGGACAGTTCCGACCGCCTCTTCCGCCACCTCGGTGCCGGCCGGCGCCAGCAGGAAGACATTGGTGTCGACGCGGTGCATCCCGCTGCCGAGTCCGAAGACGACTCCGCTGGAGAAGTCCAGGATGCGCTTGGCGACATCCCCGTCGGCACTGCTGAGGTCCAGCAGGACCGGGATCTGCGCCATCAAGTACTCGGCGACCTCACGGGCGTCCGCGAAGGTCTGGACGCGGATGACGATGAATCTCCGCGCCTCCTGTGCCGGCTCCTCCTCGGGGAGGGCACGGTGGTCGGGCCAGGAAGGCCATTCACTGCTGCCGCGGAGCGGGACGACCTCGGCCAGCCCTTCCCACTGCTCGTCGGTGGCATCGGGGCCGTTCACCGAATCACCTCACCCGGGAGAGCGCTGGCTGTCTGCGGTATCTGCATCGCACAATTCTAGAGATAAACATACAAAGCTCGGCGGACGCGACACACGCCGCGCCACGCCCCGTTCCATCCTGCACCATGGCCGCTGACCTGTTCCGACATCCGCGGCAGATATCCTCCGTCGAGATTCTGTGTGCCTGTTCATTCCCCCTGTTGACGGAGGTTGGTGCTGTCGTGGGCTCTGAGCCTCCCGGCCGGCGGCCGCGTGGTCTGCGCGGCCTGCGCAAGCCCGCCAAGAAGCGGCCCGCCGGGCCCCCGCCCGCCGAGGTCACGGAGGACTCCGCCACGGCGGAGCCACCGGCCGAAACCACCAGCAGCGTCATCAACGCCGTCCTCTACCGCGACGGACGCCGCGTCAGCACCCATGACACGCTCGCCGAGGCCTTCCGGCAGCAGCGCGCCACCTCCGGCACCCTCGCCTGGATCGGCCTGCACCGCCCCAGCCGCGACGAACTGCTCACGCTCGCCTCGGAGTTCGACCTCCATCCGCTCGCCGTCGAGGACGCCCTGGAGGCCCATCAGCGACCCAAGCTGGAGCGCTACGGCGGCACTCTCTTCGTCGTCCTGCGCGCCGCGCGCTATCTCGACGACCCTGAGGAGGTCGACTTCGGCGAGCTGCATGTCTTCGTCGGCCGCGACTTCGTGATCACCGTGCGGCACGGCGGCGCCCCCGACCTGACGGCCGTACGCAGGCGCATGGAGAACACCCCCGAACTCCTCAAGCGCGGCCCCGAAGCCGTCCTCTACGCCATCCTCGACGCCGTCGTCGACGGCTATGAGCCGGTCGTCGCCGGCGTCCAGAACGACATCGACGAGATCGAGACCGAGGTGTTCGGCGGTGACCCCCGGGTCTCCCGCCGCATCTACGAACTCTCCCGCGAGGTCGTGGAGTTCCAGCGCGCCACCCGCCCGCTGAACGGCATGCTGGAGAGCCTGACCGCGGGCTTCGAGAAGTACGCCATCGACGAGGAGCTCCGCCGCTATCTGCGCGATGTGGCCGACCACGTACTGCACACCACGGACCGGGTGGACGGCTTCCGGCAGGCGCTCCATGACATCCTCGCCGTCAACGCGACGCTGGTGAACCAACAGCAGAACGCCGAAATGCGGGCCCTGGCCGAGGCGGGCTTCGAACAGAACGAGGAGATCAAGAAGATCTCCTCCTGGGCGGCGATCCTGTTCGCGCCCACCCTGGTGGGGACCATCTACGGCATGAACTTCGACAGCATGCCGGAGTTGCACTGGGTGCTCGGGTACCCCTTCGCCATCGTCCTGATGGCGATTGTGTGCACCAGTCTGTACCTCATCTTCAAGCGGCGGGGCTGGCTCTGAGCGGCCGTTGAGAGCGCCTCGTGCGAGGCACGGCGAAGGGCGCGCGCGAGAGGCTCACGACTGCCCCAGACGCTGGGGAGAAATTCCTGTACCAAGGCCCGTTACGCGTCCTCCTTCAGGATCACCAGCTCGCCTTTGCCGATCGGGGAAAGGGAGCTGAGGTAGCCGTCCGAGGCCACGACCAGCCGGTTGAAGTCCTCCATCTGGTGGGCGTGGGAGATCGCGTTGTCGACCACGAGCAGGTGGCCGTCCGCGAGGATCCGCTGTAGCGAGGGCCACCAGTCGGCGTACTGTCCGCGATCGCTGTCCAGAAAAATGAAGTCGTACTCGCCCGCTTCGCACGTCGCGATGAATCGGCCGGCCTCGTCCTCGATCTGCCGAATGCGGGGACCGAGCCCGGCACGCTGAAAGTTCTGCTCAGCCATCGCGCGCTTGTGAGGCGCCTGTTCGATGGTGGTGACCGAGCCGTCCTCGCCCACGGCGTCGGCGAGCCACAACGTCGAGTAGCCGTTCGACGTCCCGATCTCCAGCACCTTCCTGGCCTTGGATGCCTTGACAAGCAATGCGAGGAACACGCCGGTGTCGTGCGTGATGTTCAGCATCTTCCGGCTTCGGTCGTCCGTCGCCGCGTCGTTGGTACTGCCGAATTCCGCCAGCTCACCCAGCAGTTCGACGAGACCCTGATCCATGGTTGGTCCTCTCCTTGCTTCATGAAGCCTCATCAGCCGACCAGACTCTGTACCGCGACGTACAGGCCGAGGAGCAACAGGGCGACACACAGTACTGTGCGGAACTTTTCCTCGGAGATCCTCCGGCGAATCCGGTTGCCGACCGACATCCCGAGAAATGCCGGGGCCAAGGCGGCGGCCGACATGACGCCGAGATTCATGCTGAGCAGGTCTTGCGTCCGCAGCGACCATGCCAGGCCAACGGTGGAGAGCGTGAAGAGGATCCCCATGCTCTGCACCAGTTGGTCGCGCAGAAGCCCTATGGATTGCAGGTAGAAGACTCCTGGGACGGCTGACGAGCCGGTCATTCCGGTGAGGAAGCCGTTGGTGGCTCCGAAGACCACACCCGCGGGGTGGTGCCACCATCTGTCTCTGATATTCACCCGGAGCTTGAACAGCCCGAGCAAGCCGTACACCGCGAGCCCCAGGCCGAGCAAGGCGGACATCACGTCTGCCCGGAAGTAGCTCAGGGTGAACGCACCCGAGACGGTAAAGAGCGTGGCCGCCAGGAGAAACGGCCACGTGAGCCGAACGGCTTCCCGGCCGTGACCACCGCGCGACGCCTGAAGCACGTTGGTCAGAAACGTCGGAATGAGAATCAGCGCCTTCGCGGGGTGGATCCCGACCGTCGCGGCGAGAATCCCGAGGACGACGGGCGGCAGGCCGAGCCCGGTCAAACCCTTGATCAACCCACCCGCGAAGAACGTCAGAACAATCAACGTGACGGTGGCCACGTCGAAGGAGAGCAGGGCCGTGTCGGTCAAGAGTTACGGCCACTCCGCGGGTGCGCGGTCTCCAACCCACGGGAGGCGAAGCACCGCAGTGCCGCCACGACGTCAGCCTGCTCCTCCGAGTCCAGGACCTCGGGCTTCTCCTGTTCGAAGTGATCGGCGAGTTTGATGATGTCGCTCTTTCGATCCTGGATATAGACGGCACCGCCCGTGACCTGCGTCGCGGTGCGCTCGGCGAACTGCCCCGCAATGTCCTTGGCGGCCGGGACGAAGTTGATGTCGAAATCGCCGATCTGTAGGAGGACATAACGTGAGGGCGTTCCGACAGGTGCGCCGTTGACGAACCTGTGCTTGCTCGGATGGGGAACCTGGAACACCTGATCCGGATGGACGGTGAATACCTCGTCCGTATCGGGCAGCTCGATCGTGATCTGACCACGTGAGCAATACATCATGTCGGACACTTCATTATGGAAGTGATAGGGGACAGCCTTGTGATCGAGATTGAACAGGCTGACCCGCAGGCCGTCCTGATAATGGAACTCTTTCATCTCCATTGTTCAGCTCCCTGTCTCGCTGGTGACCAACCCGGGGCCGTCGACGGCGGCGGATCGTGCGGTGACGGATGCCGCGACGTCGAGCCACTCGTCGGCAACCCGCTCGGCCGCCTCGACGAATGCGCCGGCAAAATTGTGTTCGTGCTGCCAGAACCTGACGGGCGAGCCGTAGGAGGTGAGATACGGCGACGGAACGCACCCGCCGCCCGTCCGCCTCATCACCCGATACCCGCCGTGGGCGTCGAGCGCGATGCCGCCCGTGACATATCCCCCTTCCTCGTGCGGGACGATCTCGCCTCGCCGCAGAAGGTTCTGCACCAACGGTGACGGATGGTTCTCCATGCTGAAGTCCTGCCCGCTGGCACGGATCACGCAGTCTGCCCGCAGGGTCGACTGTCCGCCGTCGTCGGTCCGGTAGGTGATCCGGAAATCACCGTCCTGCCCCACTGCTGTGTGCGGCGCGTCATAGCCCTGCTTGACGGTCGTCAATATTCCGGCGTCCATCAAAGCGAGGAGCTTTTCCGCGTTTGCAGAGGGCATCGGCACGGCCGTCCGAATGAAGTGGGTGTCGAGCAGACGGTCGTACGTAGCCTTGTCAGACGGTTCGAGCTGGTTGTAGAAGCGCATCCTCCGCGCTTTCAGGGCAATGGTGTAGACGAGGTTTCCGGTGTACGAGTCCCGGAGATCGCTCGCGAGTTTTTCCTTGGCGGAGTGATAGCGGGGGTTTTTGATGTCGTTCCAGCCCACTGCCCCCGCAGTTGCCCGGCGCAGGTCCTTGTCCAAGAGCTCCAGAATGCGCTCGATCTTCAGATGCCCTTGGTGATCGCGCCGGATCTCCGCGAGGCGCTCCTCCGTGAGATGGTGCGGCTCGTACGGTGCGAGCGGACCCCGAACGGGAGAGAAGAACCCGCAGCGCGATCCGGCGACGATGTGCAACGGCTCTTCGCCGGCCTGCGCCGCCGGCTGGTACGACGCGATGTGACCGTCGTCGGTGTACGTGAACCGGCCGTCACCGCACAAGGTCATGATTGCGTCGATGCCGCTCGGGCCCATCCCCTGAACGAACACACGGGGCCGCTCGCCGCGTGCGCGTCGCGACCGGATGCGTTCGGCGACGGCGGCTTTCACCGTGTCCGGTGGATAGGGCGACGTGAGGTATCCGCTCTCTCCGGAAAGCGGGTCGGTCGCCTTGGACTGCCAGTGCCCGGTGCTCAGCAGGACGCGGTCGATCCCGTCCACGGTGAACTCGTGGTCGGTATCGAGGCTACGGAGGGAGAGGGCGAAACCCTGCTCCGTTGCGCAGCCGTCGACGGCCTCGTGGCGCACGTACTGCTGAGTGTCGATGCCATGCGCACGAGCCCGCTCGACGGCCTCCTGGAACCGCTTTTCGAGGTACCGGCCGAACAACGCACGCGGATAGAACTCGCCGTTGTCGGGCCGCCATTCGCCGAGATCGATTCCGGGGTGGGTCTCCAGGACGAGCTCCGGATGATCCCTGATGAGCCATGGTTTGCTCTCGGCCAGCCAGTCGACGAAATCATTGCCATGGATCCCCATCGTGCTCGCCTCGTTGTTGCACCGATGCGCAAGCTGGACGTTGTCTTTCGCGTAGGGATATCCCGGCCCGTTCACCGGCCCCCGCTCCACCGTGACGATCGTGACAGCCGAGGGGGAGAGCGAGGGCCTACGGCGCGGATCCGTGAGTCGTTGCACCACATGCCACAACGCGCAGGTGCCTGCGAAACCTGTGCCGATGATGCAGTAGGTGACGCTTCCCCTCATCTTGGCATTCAGGTCAGGACTCCAAGCGTGTGAGGGCGCGCCTGATACGTATGCCGGCCTTGCTCACGAGCGCACCCGTCCGGCCGCAGTTGATCCGCACGAGGTGATCCAGGAAGTGGCCCTCCGCGAAATGGCTGCCACAGATCGTGGCGACCTTCGCCTCGTCCAGCAGAAACTGATCGGCCTTGCTGTAGCCCTGCTTCTGGTAGGCGTCGGCGTAGCTCGAAAAGTCGACGAAGAGGAAGTAGCCCCCTTGGGCAGGGCTGATCTTCAACGAGGGGACGGCTTCGAGCTCGCGCAGCATGGTCTGGAGATTGGTGCGTGCGGCCTTCGCCCTGGCGGCCGCCACCTCATCCATTTCCGGCTGCAAGGCGACGTGCGTCGCGATCTGCCCGTAAGTGGACGCGAACGAGGTGAGGTTGACCTGTGCGCGCGCCGCCGCGTCCACGATGTCCGGCGGACCGCAGAGGTAACCGATCCGATCGCCGTGCATGCCGTACGTCTTGCCCGGTCCGGTCACTGACAGCGTCCACGGCCGCATGGAGCAGCGGCTGCCGTCGGCGAGCGGAACGTCGAGGGCGGCAAATGTCTTGGCGCGGGCCCCCACGATATGGGCCTCGTAGGGAGAGTCGAACAGGACGTAGACCGGGCTCTCGCCGCGTGACTCGCGCCGCGCATTGTGCCGGGCGACGACCTCGGCCAGCGCCGACAATTCCTCGGTCGAATAGACCTTACCCGTCGGGTTGATGCAGTCGCCGAGCACGACAATCTTGGTTCGCTCCGAGAGCGCACCCTCAAGAGCCGGCGCCGTAAGGCCGTCCTGCGCCGTGACCAGGACGGTCTTCGGGATGGCTTCGTGCAGCCGCACCATGTCCGAGTAGTGCGGCCAGTTGGGCACGGGGATCACGACTTCATCGCCCGGGTTCAGCAAGGCATGGAAGATTACCGAAATCGAACCCTTCACACCGCCCGGCGTGACCATGATTTCACGGTCCGGGTCATACGCAATTCCGTGGAGGCGAGCCACTCGCGCGGCCACGGACTCCAACAGGAACGGAAACCCTTTGATGGGCGCAAAGGCATGAATCGTGCCGGACTGCTTCTCCACGAACTCGGTCACACCTCGGTCGATCCGGGGATCGGTCGGCGTGTCCAGCGCGCCAATGCTGAGGTCGATGATCTGGTCGTCCTCGGGGAGCACCTTGTTGAGCGCGACGATCTTCGCCGCGGTTCCGTGAGTCACCGATTCTGGAATGCTCAGAACGGCATCGGATATGCCACGATTCTTCTGCACGGTCGGCCGAGTCACCTCTCCCCGCTAGGAATTCAACTCGCGGACGGCCTTGTGCATCGCGTTCCACATTTCCTGTTGTATCTTCAGCGTCTCGCTCGCGCCGTACGCGATCTCGGCGACGTCGGCGTCGGTGCGGCAGTTGTTCTGGACGCACTTCTTCGCGTCGGCGGCATGGCGTTCCTCGACGCCCTCATCGCCGACGTGGACGTTGAAGTAGATCTCGACGTTGTTGACGAACTCGGATTCCGGCTGCTTGTTGTTGCTGTTGCGGAACGCCGTACGGCAGACCTGTAGCATCCTGTCGGCGTGGGACTCCAGGGCCATCGCGACGCCCAGCATGCGGTGGTAGTTGGCCCCCAGCAGCTCCCGGGTGCGCTCGCGGTAGGCGAACGTCTCCGGGATGACCAGGTCGCTGTTGCGCGCGTCCTTCACGAGTAACGGCGCCAGGCCGAACTCGGCCTTGCCATGTAAGTTGTGGGCGTTTTCCATCAACACCTCATGGCAATGGGCGGCCTCGCCGTTCCCGGCCTCCTCGTTGAGGATGAAGGAGAACAGGACGAGCGTGTCCCGATCGTCGTTGGCTGCCGCCTGGGCGCACACGTGGGCGATGCCCTTGACCGTGCCCTCGGTGCGCTGGAAGAAGTTCGCCCGGTGGAAGTCGTAGGTGGCGCTGTTCCATGGCGAGTTCTTCAGGAACGTGAAGTACTCGTTGTCGTAGACCGGGTGCCGGTCCAGCTCGTCCATGAGCGACGCGACTTGATCGTGAAGTGCAGTTGCCGTGATTGTCGTCATCTTGCTTCACCCCAGTTCACACAGGTGTGGATCGTGGTCAATAAGATGGTCAAAATTGACGCACCGATCCACTGGATAGATGCCTTACGACGCCTTCGATTGCGCTTGATCACTATTCACGAGCCATCGTGGCGGCCCTGCCGAAAAATGCGAGAGCTCTCCCGCGAATCATCCACCTCGTACGACGAGAATCGTTCGGGCCCACGGGAAGCTGTTCTCAACCCGCGGCCGAGAGAAGGTCACTCACTCTCCCCGCGCACCGCACTGCGTCGAGAAAAGGATGAGACCCGGAATCGGACAGGACCGAAGAAACCTACAGGCCTCTCCCCCGATGAAGGCAGATGCATCGCTGAACGTATAGCCACTCTCCAGGTGAGCCACGATGACCACCCCGGCGTTCGGTCGTGCTCCATGATTGCCTAAAGGTTGATTCGGGGACAGTCTTTACCGGCCACTTGTCGAGAGCCGGAACACTACCCATGGTCACGGTTTAGTCACTCGGCCGGGAACGTCGGTCCGGGGTTAACGGATGACCCCGATGGTGCGGCAGTGGCGGCTGGGGCAGTGCTGCCCCGGGAAGAACCGCCCTCTGAGACCCCGGAGCGCCGGGTACAGGGTCATGACATGACGGCGAACTCCGTGGGTCACCGGTCCTGCATGACCGGAAGTCATAGTCGGCTTGAAGTAGGCAGTCCGGACCCGAGAGATCAGCTCTCGGTTGGGGGTACGGCGTTCGCACCGTGAGAGCCCCAGCGGGACCGCACCTTCCCGACCCTCGCTTCCCTCCCATCGGCGTCGGGGCGGCTTCCCCGCAGGTGAAACGCCGCTCGGGCCGGACCCCTGACAGGGGCCGGCCCGAGTGACCGTAGTGCGGTGTCCGGCTGTTACTACGGCCGGACGAGGAGGATCGAGTTGATCGGCGTCAGGTTCTTGTCCACGTAGTAGCCGGGCTGGAGGTAGCCCTGGCAGTCCCCCGTGCCGTTGTAGCCCGTGCAGGTGCGAGCCGTCGCGCCCCCGGTCTGGTTGTTCAGGACGTAGTGCTGCCCGACCTGGTTGTTGAGGTTGTGGGCGCCGTAGCTGTAGAAGGCGAGCGACGGGCGGTCGCCGTTCCAGCCGGCGTTCTGCGGGTAGACGCAGACGGCGCCGGACGGGCAGCCGTGCAGACTGCCCGCGGCCTGGGCCGCGTTGGCGCTGGTGGCGCTGACCGTGGTCAGGGCGCCGGCAGCAAGCGCCAGAGCGGCGGCGGCCTTGGTGAACTTTCGCATGGTGTTCCCCCTAGTGATCCGGTGGCGTGACGTGCCGTGCAGACCCCGGCCGTATGCGGCGCGAGGGGCTGTACCGCCGTCGCGTCAGGCAGTTTGCCCGGGATGCCGGGACCGCACCATCTATTCGGTCTGGACCGAAATCGGGAGCCGAAGAGACTGGGCCTGTGGTAACCGGGTGGTCGCCAGGCGGCAGTGCCCCTAAGGGGACGTCGCCCCATCAGGGGGCTGGACGGCACGTTGGCAGGTTGTCGCCGCGTGCTCCATGAGCAGCGTGGATGCGGTGACGACCCCCATACAGTCGGGCGCATGAGCGAGGGGGAGAAGAACGAGTGGCGTAGCCGTCAGGCCGTCCGGGCCGGGCTGTTCGTGTGCGGTGTACTGCTGGCCGGTGTCCTGGTGTTGAGCGTGGCCTGGTGGGTCGGCTGGTGGACCCCCGGGTTCGGGTGGCTGTCGGCAAGGCTGGCGGCGAAGGCGGTCGTCGGTCTGTGTCTGGGGTTCGCGGCGCTGGTTGCCTGGGTCAAGAAGCGTGGGTGAGGGCGGTTTCCGGCGGCCCGCCGCGCCGGCCGGGCGTGCCCGTAGCGACCAGGAAAGAGCCGGCGCGGACGTTACGGCCTGCGCAGAAGGGTGATGCCGTCCTCCTCGGCGACCTGGACGTATCCGTGGGCGCGGTAGAGACGCAGCATGCGGTGGGTCCGGTCCACCGGGCAGGGGGTTTTGACGGTCGGATCGTGGCGGTCCGAGACCACCCAGCGCGGCGGATCGGCGGGGAGGGCGGTCGGTGCGGCGGGGTCGGGGCCGGTGCCGAAACAGACCAGGCTGACGGTGGCACGTCCGGTCAGCATCGGGGCCAGCCGGTTCGAGGAGGCGACGGTGTCCCCGTCGGGAATACGGGCCAGCAGGCGCTCCGCCGTGCGGACGTGGGCCGGGGTCCGCCAGGCCGACGGGAGGACCAGGTCGTGGAGCGGATAGACCGCGGCCGTGACCGCGGTGAAGGCGGCGGAGAACGCCAGGATCTTTCGGCGTCTACGGGGCGGCGCCACATCCGGCCGTCGGTGGAGCACATCGATGAGCCCGGCGAATACGATCGGCATCAGGATCGCGTTGTAATGGAAATTCGGCTGCCAGTAGTGCTCGTTGCCGGCCAGCAGCCGCCACGCGAGGGTGGGCACGCACAGCAGCGTCAGCGGGGAACGCAGGCCGAAGAATGCGGTGGGTGCGGCCAGCATGAACAGCAGCAGCCATTTCATCGGCGGCCAGAGCAGGTGCAACCCGGCGGAGGCGAGGCCGGCGAGGCTGCCGGACGGCGATGCCTCACCCGGCATTTGATGCCAGTAGTCGAAGCCACCGCGGGGATTCATGGCGGGCAGCAGAACGAGAATCTCCACCGCCGTGCCCAACACGCCGAGGAGAGCGACCACGATGCCGAGCAGGACCGGGAATCTTCGCCGCGCCGTGGGGTGTTGACGCCGTTCGCGTAGTCCCTGCCAGGCGATATAGCCACCGATTGCGGCAAGGGTGAGCCCGAGGTCCTCTTTCACCAAAAGCAGCGGGAGCGCCCAGGCGGTCGCCGCCCACCAGCGCCGCTGACCGAGCGCGGTGACGCTGAAAGCGAGTAGCGGTACCGCGAAACAGATTTCATGGAAGTCCTTGGTAACTCCCGCGGCGAGGCCCCACGAAGCGCCCAGACCGCAGCCCACCGCCAGGCCGGTGAGCGGTCCGACAGCCCGGTGCGCCCAGCGGGTGAGCGGGAAACAGGCCAGCGCCATCAGCGCGGCCTGCACCACGAGCAGCGTGACGGCACTGGGGAGGATTCGGTAAACGGGGGCGATGAGCGCCAGGATGGGGTGGAAGTGGTCTCCGAGAAGATGGAAACCCGGGCCCTTGAGCTCCACGATCGGAGCCTGGCCGTGCGCATAGGCACGGATCGCCTGCTCGAATATTCCCAGGTCGTACCCGGCGTTGAGCATGCGGTCGTTCCGAAGAACGGACACCACGGTGTACACCACAAAAAATACCGCGGTCAGGGTCCAGCCCATGGCTCGTGGGCCAGGCAGGCGCTTCCTGAACGCGGCACCAAAATCCGATACGTGGCGGTCCGAGGGTATTCGGTTGAACCACGTTCCCCGTATCCGCTCCACCGTTTCCACTTTCGCACCAACCGTCATCGACTCGTGACTCGGAAAAATCAATACGCTGTACTGCTCCGGCGGAGAGACGGAAGGCGGCCGGGCAGACAGACCTTCCGACGGCCTTCCGTGACTTCGGGCCGGATACGGGCCGGATAGCGGCAGAATTCACTCCCGCCTCTGCCTGTCCGGACGGCGATACGACCGCAGGAACACATCCCGCGTGAGTGTAACGCCGGGTCCTGGAAGGTGAGTTCCTGGAAGGCGAGTTCCCAGAGACGACGACAGTGCGCGCTTATCCGTGCGTAGTCAGAACGGGGGTGGTGTGCCGCGTCCGGGGTGACGTGGTGTCAGCGGGCGAGGCGGCCCAGGAGTGAGGAGGCCGCGACGATGCCCAGTGCGGCGGCCACCGCCAGGACGGTGAAGTCCATGGCCAGATGGGCGTGGGTGCCCAGGAGAAGGCCGCGGAGGGCATCGACCTGGTAGCTCAGGGGGTTGATCCTGCTGACCGTCTGGAGCCAGCCGGGCATGATCGCCACCGGGTAGAGCGCGTTGGAGGCGAAGAAGAGCGGCATGGTGATGGCCTGGCCGATGCCCATCAGGCGGTCGCGGGTGAGCACGATCCCGGCGATCGTCATGGACAGACAGGAGAAGAAGGCCGAGCCGAGGATCACGGCGACGCCGACACCGAGCAGCCGTAGCGGGTTCCAGGTCATGGCCACGCCGAGCAGCGCGGCGATGACGATCACCACGACGGCCTGGATCAGCGCTTTCACCCCGGAGGCGAAGGCCTTGCCGGTGATCAGGGCGGAGCGCGGAGTCGGCGTGACGAGCAGCTTGGTGAGGATGCCGGCGTCCCGTTCCCAGATGATCATGATGCCGTAGAAGATCGCGATGAACATGGCCGACTGGGCGATGATGCCGGGCGCCAGATAGTCGATGTACGGGGTGCCGCCGGTCGGGATGGCCTTGATACGGGTGAAGGTCTCGCCGAAGACCAGGAGCCACAGGGCGGGCTGGACGGCGCGGGTGTAGAGCTCGGTCCGGTCGTGGCGCAGCTTTTGCAGTTCGACCACGCACATCGCGACGACTCTGGCGGGCAGCACCCGCCAGCCGGTGCGGGCGCGCGGCGGAACCAGCAGCAGGTCCAGCCGGCCGGGGCCGGTGGCCGGGTCAGCCGACTCGGTTTGCGGTGCGGCGGGTACTTCGGACATCGCGGAAGTCTCCTGACTGCTCGTCCAGGCCGCTGCCCGCGACGTCCCGGAAAACGTCCTCCAGCGTCGGCACGGCGTCGGACGAGGGCGATGGGGCCGATGAGGGAGAGGAGGAGGTGGAGAGGGAGGAGGCCGATGAGGGGGCGGCAGCCTGTTCGGGGGTGGGGGTGGCTGAGGTGCCGGGGGCCGGGGGCGGG
>NZ_JOHB01000034.1:0-77246 GCF_000719605.1 Streptomyces sp. NRRL S-1813 | reverse complement strand
CTCCCACCCCCAGGAGGGAGCCCCCCATGCCCTACGCCCCACCCTCCCGCTGCGCCGACCCCCAGTGCTCCCTGCTCGCCACCAAGCGCGGACGATGCGACGAGCACCAGCCGATCGCATGGGCAGGACGAGACGACAAGCAAGCCCGATACGGAGTCAGCTCGGGCACATGGCGCAAGCTCAAGCGCCGAGTAGCGCAGCGCGACAACGGCTGCTGCTACTCGTGCGGCGCCGCACAGCCCGAAGACCTGAACGAACCCGGTCACGTCCTCGACCACATCACACCCATCGCAGAAGGCGGCTCGACTACTTCGATGGACAACCTCGGACTACTCTGCACCGACTGCGACACGATCAAGAGCCGAGCCGAAGCGCAACGAGGCACACAACGAGCACGAGCACGACGAGCACGCGGCCAGCGCACGACCTGAACACCGGGAGGTCCGCATGTCCAGCCCCGTCGCCCTCGCGCTGTACCTACGCGTAGGCGATGGCCCAGAGCAGCAGGTCGCCACCGTCGAAGCGGATAGCTCCACCGAGATGACCGTGGCCGTAGCCGAAGCCCTGGCCGAGGTCGCCGCCATCATCAGTCGATCCGGCCAAGGCGCAGCGTGCCTGTGGCCGGCGACCGCTGCCCCGTCCTCCCACACCCCAGGGGTAGGGGAGTCGGAATCACGGAGCTGATCGCCAGGGGCCCCGCCGCGGTCAACTGGGGAGATGCGTGCACAGAATCCGGGATAGGGGGTCTGGATCATGGGGCGTACCGCGCAGCCTGCCGGCCTCAAGTTGATCAAGGGGCGGGGTGAAGGTAAGGACTCGGCCGGGCGGCCCGTCAATCCGGGGCCGGCGTTCAAGCGGGTGCCGCCGGAGGCTCCGGAGTGGCTGACGGATGAGGCGCGGGCGGAGTGGGACCGGGTGGTGCCCGGGTTGACGCGGCTGGATCTGCTGAAGCCGGAAGACCGGGCCGTGCTGTCGAGCTACTGCGAGACGTGGGCGGTGTTCGTCGAGGCGACGCAGACGGTGCAGCGCGAGGGCCTGACGATCGAGGCGAAGCAGGGCGTGCTGGCGCATCCGGCTGTGGGGATCGCGCGCGCGGCCGGGCGGGAACTGCGCTCCCTCGCCGCTCACTTCGGCCTGACGCCTTCGACGGAACAGGCCCTGGCGAGAGGGTCTGACGATGGCGACGAGGAAGAGAACCCCTTCGCGTAAGCCGCCTGCCGCGTACCTGGACAGGGAACTGCTGGAGCGGCTGAAGCTGTCGCCCGAGGTCGCCTGGTATCTGGCGGAACGTGGGATCCCACTGCCGGACTGCCCGCCGCTGATCAAGACGCCGGAGCCTCGGGAGGTTCCGGGGGCCCGGTTTGATCCTGAGCGGGTCGACAAGGTCATTAAGGCGTTCGGCCTGTTGCGGCACACGCAGGGGCAGTGGGCGGGACAGCCGCTGCGGCCGGATCCGTGGCAGGTGGCGTACATCCTGGCGCCGGTGTTCGGGTGGGTCGTCTGGGATGACGACGCGGACATGCACGTACGGATCATCCGTGAGCTGTTCGTGGACGTGCCGCGGAAGAACGGCAAGTCGACGCTGGCCGGCGGCATCTCCATCTACATGACGTGTGCGGACGGGGAGCCGGCCGCACAGTGCATCACGGCAGCGACGACGAAGGAACAGGCCGGGTTCGTGTTCGAGCCGGTCAAGCGGCTCGCCGAGTCGGCGCCGGCGCTGAAGCGGCACGTGAAGGCGATGAAGGGGATCATCCTTCACCCGAAGTCGGGGAGTTACTTCAAGCCGATCAGCTCGGTGGCGGGCGCGCAGCATGGCGCGAACCTGCACAACGCGATCATCGACGAGCTGCACGAGCACAAGACCCCGGAATTGGTCGAGACGATCGAGACGGGCACCGGCTCTCGGCGCCAGCCGCTGATCGTCATCATCACGACGGCGGACGCGGGTAAGAAGGAATCGATCTACGGGCGCAAGCGGGACCGGATCGAGCAGCTGGCGCGTGGGGTGTTTACGGCGCCGTCGGTGTACGGCGTGGTGTTCGCGGTGCCGAAGGACGCCGATCCGTACGCCGAGGAGACGTGGAAGGCGGCGAACCCGGGGTACGGGGTGTCGCCGACGCGCTCGTATCTGGCTTCCCGGGCGGACGAGGCCAAGCAGTCGCCCGCCGATTTGGCGAAGTTCCTGCGCCTTCACCTGGGCGTGCGGACGAAGCAGCAGACGAAGTTCCTGACCTTGGAGAGCTGGCGGGCAAACGCCGCGCTGACGGCCGAGGAGAAGCTGAAAGGCCGGGAGGCCTACGGCGGCCTGGACCTCGGTTCGGTGTCGGACCTCAATGCGCTGTGCTGGCTGTTCCCGGACGATGAGGACGGCAGCCTCGATCTGCTCACGCGGTTCTGGACGCCCGAGGACAACATCAAGGCTCTGGACAAGCGCACGGCGGGTGCCGCGTCGCGGTGGGTGCGTGAGGGCTGGCTGAGGACCACGCCCGGGAACGTGACGGATTACGACTTCATCAAGGAGCAGATTCGTCGGGACCTGGGCGCGTTCAAGGTCAAGGCGATCGGCTACGACCGGTGGAACAGTACCCAGCTCACCAACGATCTGGAGGGTGAGCGGGCGCCGTTGGTCAAGGTCGGGCAGGGGTTCGTGACGATGTCGCCGGCGCTGAAGGCGGTGCAGCGTCAGCTGCTGCTCGGCCTGAAGGCGGTCGGGGCCGGGGGCCGACAGATGCTGCGGCACGACGGCAGCCCGGTGATGACGTGGATGGTCGACAACCTTGCGGTGGCCATGGACGCGGCCGGCAACGTGAAACCGGACAAGGCGAACAGCGGCGAGAAGATCGACGGCGTCAGTGCGCTGTGCGATGCGATGTCTGAGGTGCTGGCGCGGCCGCCGCGGCGGAAGAGCGCGTATGCGGACGATGACGACGACGAACTGATGGTCGTTTAGCGGCCGGGAGAGGGGGCCGCGTGTTCGCGTGGCGTCGTACGGCGGTCCGTAAGCGGGTCGTGGTGAACCTGGCTGACAAGGCCTTCGAGGGCGTGCTGTGGGCGAAGCGTGGGCCACTGTTGGTGCTGCGGGATGTGCAGTTGTTGGAGGCCGGGCGGGCGCCTCAGTCGGTTGATGGCGAAGTCGTCATCGAGCGGGCGCGGATCGAGTTCACGCAGGTGCTCGCGGGCGGGGGTGGCTGATCGTGTCTTTTGTCGTGTCCTCCGGCCAGCTGGCGACGACTGGCGCCGGGGTCACGCCGGGGTATGCGGCGATGCCGTTGCCGGCGGCTCCGTGGGAGTACGCGGAGATCTGGCGCACCCAGCCTCAGGTCAGGACCGTGATCGGGTTTCTCGCGCGGAACGTGGCCCAGCTCGGTGTCCATGTATTCCGGCGGTTGTCGGATACGGATCGGGAGCGGCTGACCGATCACCCGCTGGCGCAGCTGCTCGCCGAACCGGTGCCGCGGATGACTACGTACCGGTGGGTCGAGCGGCTGGTGTCGGACGTGGCGCTGTACGACAACGCGTACGGCATCAAGCTGCGGCTGGATGGCCGGCTGCGGGTGCTGCCGGTGCCGCCGACGCTGATCCGCCCGTATGGCGGGAACTGGATCGCGCCGGAGTACTACGAGACGGCGGGCGGCCGGGATTTCGCGGTCGAGGACGTGGTGCACATCCACGGCTACACGCCCGAGGGGCTGACGTACGGCTCATCGCCGATGGAGTCGCTGCGTGAGCTGCTGTTGGAGTCGTCGGAGTCGGCGAAGACCCGGGCGGCGATGTGGCGCGGGGGCGCGCGGATGACGGGTGTGCTGAAGCGGCCGGCCGACGCGCCGGAGTGGGGGACCAAGGAGAAGGTTCGGTTCCGGGAGATGTGGCGCAGCTTCACGCAGGGCGGCGGGGCGGAGGGCGGCACGCCGATTCTGGAGGACGGCATGGAATACGTGCCGGTCGGCCTCAACCCTCAGCAGGCGCAGTACATCGAGGCCAGGAAGCTGACCCGGGAGGAGTGCGCGGCGGCGTACTTCATCCCGCCGCCGCTGATCGGGATCTTGGATCACGCGACGTACAGCAACATCAAGGAGCAGCACGCACACCTCTACCAGGACACGTTGGGGCCGTGGCTGGTGATGCTTGAACAAGAGTTCGGCGCGCAGATTCTCCCGGATCTACCCGGCGACAGCACGGGCGTGTACTGCGAGTTCAACATCCAGGCGAAGATGCGCGGCAGCTTCGAGGAGCAGGCTGCGGCGGCGAGCACAGCGACGGGTGGGCCGTGGATGACGCGCAACGAGATCCGGGCCCGCAACAATTTGCCGGCGGTCGCGGGCGGCGACGAGCTGATCGTGCCCATGAACGTCACCGAGGGCGGCCTCGCGTCGCCGCGGGATACAGCGCCGGAGCCGGATGCGCTCCCAAAAGCGCGGGGCCTGGCGCTGGTCAAGAGCGGCAGGCCAGCTGATCTGGGCACCGGCGTGGCGGAACAGGACGACCTGACGACGGCGCTGGTGCGGTGGACGGAGAAGGCGGCTAAGAAGCTGCTCGACGCGGCTGGTGCCAAAGCGGGCGGGCTGCCGGATCTGCTGGAGCTGTGGGCGCAGGGCCATGAGGACCGGCTCGCGCAGTTGCAGACGTTGTTGGCTGACCATGGGTACCGGTTGGCGCAGGTCGGCGCGTGGGACGTGCTGAACGAGCACAACCCGGAGGCCGATGGCTGGTCGGCCGAGGTGATGCTCGCGTGGATCCTGGCGGCCGCGCAGGCGCACGCCGAGCAGCACGAGGAGGCCGGCCGGAAGGCTGTTGCCGCTGTGCAGGACGAGGGCGGCGACGGCTGGCGTGACGGGCTGAAGGCGGCGGCCGGAGCGTGGGCGACGGCGGCGGACGTGCGCGCAGCGACCGCCGCGACTGAGCTGCGGTCCTTCGGTGGGCACGATGCGGCGGAGGCGTCGGGCCTCACCAAGAAGATCTGGCGGACCGGCGGCAAGAATCCGCGGGCCTCGCACAAGGCGCAGGACGGCGAACGGGTCTCTCTAGACGACGTGTTCAGCAATGGTCTGCGGTGGCCGGGCGACGGTCAGGGCGCGGTCAAGGAGACCGCCCGTTGTAACTGCACTCTCGACTATGCGAAGGAGGGATGACGCCGTGCGTACGAAGGACTTTGCCGCGAAGGTGAAGGCGGCGGGTGTCGCCGACGGCCTGGCCGAGGGGCAGTTCACCGCCCTGGTGTCGGTGTTCGGCAACGAGGACAGCGTGGGCGACATCGTCCGGCCAGGAGCGTTCACCGAGACCCTGGCGAAGTGGGGCGAGAAGGGCGACCCGATCCCCGTGATCTGGTCGCATGCGTGGGGTGACCCTTTCGCGCACATCGGCACGGTGGTGAAGGCGCAGGAAACCCTGCATGGGCTGGAGGTCACTGGGCAGATCGATGATCTGGACACCAACCCCACTGCGCAGCAGGTCTACCGGCTGCTGAAGGGCCGCCGCGTTACCCAGTTCTCGTTCGCGTACGACGTGAACGAGGGCGCATGGGTGTCGGACGACGCGCACCCATGGGGCGGCTACTACGAGCTGCGTAAGCTCAGCCTGCACGAAGTGGGGCCGTGCCTGGTCGGTGCCAACCAGGAAACCGAGCTGCTGGCCGCCAAGGCGCACAGCATCGCCCGCGGCGCGAAGGCCGGCCGCGTGCTCAGCCAGAAGAACTTCGAGACCCTGACCAGCGCGTACGAGTCGATCGGCGAGGTGCTGAACAGCGCCGCACCGGAGAAGACCGGCGCGCCGAAGAAGACCACGACCGAGGAACCCGGCCAGCCGGGCCCCGCGGCGGCCGCAGGCGAGGAGCCTGCCGCCCAGCCCGCGGACGCCCCGCCCGCCAAGGGATGGACCTCGGATGACGAGCTGACGGCCCGCGTGGCGCAGCTCGTGGCCGCTGAACTCGCCAAGGGCACGGCGGCCGGCAGCACGACGACCGACAGCAGCACCGAGGACGAGACCACGCCGGACCTCCGCGAAGCGCCCGAGGGCGCCGCCCAGGACGACGCCGCCTCTGCCCGTCTGCGTACCGATCTCGAACTCTTGGAGTTCGAGGCATCGCTCACGGAATGAGGACCCAGATGCCCACCATGACCATTGACGACCTGACGGGTCAGATGAAGCACGCGCTCACCGAGGCGCGCGCCATCGCCAAGAAGGCCGAGGACGAGAACCGCGACTTCACCGCGGAGGAGGCCACGGCCCTGCGGGAGCACATGGCCAAGGCCACCGAGGCGAAGTCGGAGATCGAGAAGGCCAAGGGCAACGATGCCCTTCGCAAGTCGCTCGCCGACCTCGGCGACGACATCGCCCTGAACGCCAAGACCGACGACGACGGCCGGCGCCGGACCGCGAGCGGGTTCGAGCTGCCGGACCACAAGAAGTCCCTGGGCGACCAGTTCACCGACAGCGCCGAGTACAAGGCACTGCTGGCCACCGCCCCGAACGGGACCTTCGGGCAGAAGCAGCGCGTGCAGTCCGGCCTGGCCGGGTTTAAGAGCCTGGTGACGGGCGGCTCGGACACCTCCGCCGGCGCGTGGGTGACCAACGACCAGATCGGCATGCAGGTTGCCCTGGACAGCTTCCAGCGGCCGCTGCGTCTGCGGGACGTCGTCACCAACGGCACCACGACCAGTGACACCGTCGAGTACGTTCGGATGACCAGCATCACCAACAACGCTGTGCCCGTGGCTGAGGCCACGTCCTCGGCGGCGCCGACGGCCCCGGCATCCGTGCCGGGTGCGCTGGTCAACAATGCAGGTGGCGGCTACAAGCCCGAAAGCGCGCTCGCCGCGGCGAAGGTCACGACCCCCGTTCGGACGATCGCGCACTGGATCCCGGTCACCAAGCGCGCACTCAGCGACGCGGCGCAGATCCGCACCCTGATCGATGCGTTCCTTCGGTACGGCCTGGAAGAGGAACTCGAAGACCAGATGATCTCCGGTGACAACACCGGAGAGAACTTCGAAGGCGTTTCCAACGTGAGCGGTGTGCAGGCACAGTCCTGGGACACCAATGCCCTGATCACCACCCGCAAGGCCCGCACCAAGGTGCGCACGGTGGGCCGGTCGATCCCGAGCGCATACCTGCTCAACCCGGCGGACGTCGAGACGATCGACCTGCTCACCGACAACGAGAACCGCTTCTACTTTGGCGGCCCCTCCGGCGTCGGTACGGCACAGACCCTGTGGGGCCTGCCGGTCATCGAGACCGAGGCCGTGCCGGCTGGCACCGGCTACGTCGGCGACTGGCGCAAGGCGATCCTGTGGGACCGCGAGCAGGCCACCATCCAGGTGACCGACTCTCACCTGGACTTCTTCGTGCGAAACCTCGTCGCCATCCTCGCGGAGATGCGGGCGGCTTTCGGTGTCGTCCAGCCCAACGCGTTCGTCGAGATCGACCTGACTGCCTGAGGGGGCTGACATGCCGTACCTGAACCCGGCTGCGGGCGCCGCCCGCGAAGGCCGGCAGACCACCGCGGTGGCGAACGCGGCCGCGGCCACCGCGGCGGCCGCGGCCGGTGCAACGCCGACGAAGGCGGAGTACGACGCGCTGCTGGCCGACGTCAACGCGCTCCGCACCAAGGTCAACGCGCTGCTGGCGGCCATGCGTACGTCCGGCCAGCTCGCGCCCTGACGTGCTGTTCACCCATCGCACCGCGGGAGGGCGGTGTCCGTGCGGCGCTGAGCATGCGTCGTGTGGACCGCCCTCCGATGTGGTGCCGGTAGACGCTCGAACAGAGGAGGTGGCCGCTGTGGGTGGCCCGCTCAAGAAGTACCGCGTCGTGGCGCCGTCCGGCGTCCAGACGATCATGAAGCTCAACGACGAGGAAGCCAAGGCACGTGGCGTGTCCGCTGATGACCTGGTGGACGCGCCCGAGCCCGACACGGAGCCGGAGGCCGAGGAGAGCGCCGGGGACGAGGCGGAGACCAAGGCGGCTCCGCCCGCCCCGAACAAGGCCCGCAGCACGTCGGCGAACAAGGGCCGCGGTGCCCGCGGTGGCAGCTGACGAGTTCCTCGCCGACCCGGCCGAGCTGGCGACCTGGCTGGGCCGGGACGAGGACGACTTGAAGCTGCTCGCCGCACTGCGGGCGGCCACCCGCCGATTCCGTGGCGCGGTCGGCCACATGGTCACCCTGGTCACGGACGACGTGGTGACGCTGGACGGCAACGGCCGGGAATCGCTGCTGCTGCCGGTGTGGCCGACGGTCTCGGTGTCCGAGGTGCTGCTCGACGGCGAGGCGCTGACCGAGGGCACCGACTACGCATGGTCGGACGCCGGCATGCTGCGGCGGCTGGGCTGCCGCCGGTGGCCGGACCGTCTGCGGTGCGTGCAGGCCACCTACACGCACGGCTGGGCGGACAGCCCGGAAGACGTCCAAGAAGCTGTGATCGACCAGGCCCGGACGATGTTCACCGTGCGGCCCGGGATCCAGACCATGCAGACCGGCGGCCAGACGGTCACCTACGGCGCGCAGGCCGCCATCGGCGTGACGGACCAATGGGCACGGGCGGTTGACCGGCACAAGGTCCGCACCAGCGGTGATGCGTGATGTTCTTCGACACCATCGTGCGGGTGCGTGCGGGCCGGCGATCGGACCGCGGCAACCCGGGCAGCACGGTCCCCGACTGGTCGCCGGGAGCTGTCACCCGGGCCACGGTGACGGACGTCAACGTGCAGCCCAACACCCAGACCGAAACCACCGAGCCGGGGCGGAACGCTGTGGTGACGGGGTGGCGGGTGCAGTCCGCACCCGGCACCGCTCCGGACGTGACAGCCGTGGACCGGATCGAGTGGCGCGGCATGACCTGCGAGGTGCAGGGCGAGGTGGCCCAATGGCCCGATCCGCTCGACGGCTCGGTGCATCACATCGAGTTCACCATGACGCGCGCGACTGGATAGGAGGTAGACCGTGCTGGAGAGCTTCCGTCTCGACTCCCGGGGCGTGCGCGAAGTGCTGCTGTCCCAGGAAGTGCGCACCGTCGTGGACGGCCTGGCAGCGTCGATCGCCGACCACGTGCGTGGCTCGGCGGGCGGGGCCACAGTCGTGGTCCGCTCGTACACCACCGACCGAGGGGCGGCCACGGTGGAGGTGCAGGACGCACGGGCCATGTCCTGGCAGGCCCGGGACGGCATCTTGACGCGCGCGGCCGGCAGCGTGGGCCTGGAAGTGAAGGCGTTCCAGCGATGAGTAGGCCCCTGGTCGTCTTCGGGGACGTCCAGGCAGCGGGGGCGGGGGTGCTGCGTACGGCTCTGGCGGGGCGGCCGGAGCCGTACGCAGCCGGCGCAGCGGTCGGCACGCGGGTGCCGGGCGACCGGTCCCCGGAGACGCAGCACCTGCCGTATGTCCTCGTCGCCAAAGACTCCGATATCCCGCATCCGTCGATGGCCAACAGCCGGTGCACGCTGCGCATCACGGTGTGGCACGCGGATCCCGACCAGGCGCACGACCTGGCGATGCTCTGCCAGGGCCTGATGGTTGTGCACTCCGGGCCCGTCATCCGCGGTGTGCGGCCCGGCATCGGACCGCTGCCAGCGGTCGACGACAAAAGCGGCGTGGACCTGAGCACGTGCACGGTCCTCGCCAACGTCCGGCCGACGGTACTGGCCTGACCCCTCTACGAACCGCGGCAAACCCCTGTACCTGATCTCTTGAGGAGGACGCCGTGGCCGGCGACCCGAGTAACGCATCACTGTGGACCGACGCCGATGTCTACATCGGCCCCCTCTCGGCGGTTAACCCCGCCAACGCCAACACTCCGTTCGGATCGGACTGGGGCCTGGTGGGCCTTCTGGACGGCGACGACGGCATGCCCGAGTCCCGGGACGAGGACACTGACGACAAGTTCGCGTGGGGCGGCATCCTCGTCCGCACCAGCCGGGCGCACTTCAAGCTCACCAAGTCGTTCAGCGTGCTGGAGGACAACCCCACCACCCGCAGCCTGATTTGGCCGGGCTCGTCGGAGACCGAAATCGTCGTGCCGGTCCCCGTGCCGGTGAAGGTCGGGTTCGAGGTGCGGGATTCCGGCACCGGCAAGATCAAGCGGCTGATCACTCGCCTGCACGCCATTGTTGAGGTGGACGGCGATGTGGACGAGAACGAGACGGACCTGACGAAGGTCACTCTCGTTGCGACGATCTACCCGGACAGTGACAAGGTGCTGTTCGACCGGCAGGGCACGCCGGTGCTGGCGAGCATCGCGGTGTCTCCGTCCACCAAGAGCGTCGTGGTGGGCGATATCGCGGATCTGACTGCCACCGCTACGTACGACGACTCCTCGACGCAGGACGTGACGAGCATCGCCACGTGGACGTCCAGCGTGCCGGCCAAGGCCACCGTCAGCGCCGGATTCGTGAAGGGCATCGCGGCCGGTTCGTCCACGGTCACCGCGGCGTATTCCGGCATGAGTGCCACCTGTGCCGTGACGGTCACGTCGTCCTGAGCCGCCGGGGCGCGGGTGTTCGTCGCGGTTCGGCCGCGCCCCGGTGCACTACCTCAACCGCGACGACAACCGCGACAGGAGACGGCATGCAGCAATTCACCGATGCCGAGGTGCACGCGAAGGCGGTGCAGCTCGGCGTCATCAGCGAGGACCAGGATCTGCCTCGGCATGAGCGCAGCCGAGTGGTGGCGGTACTCATGCAGCAGCGGCAGGCGGCCACGGTGCCGGAGCAATCGGCGGCCCCCGCGCGGGCTGCGTCCTCGATCGTGATCCAGCCCGACGGGCGGATTGATGTCGACGGCAGGCCCCTCCCGTGGCTGGTGGCGCGCGAGCCGATCGAGGTGCATCTCGCCCCCGAGGTGGGCGCGGTCAGCACCGTGCGGCTGACGCTGCTGGCCGACTCCGTGCAGATCATCAAGCCCGAACCCAGTGAGAGCGAGAGCGCATCATGACCACCCGAACCGCGACCAAGAGCGACGACCGGCCGTTCGACTTCAACCTGGACGCCGTCAAGGCTGAGGTGGACCTCACGCCGTGGCGTGTCCACTGGGCCGGGCGCCGGTGGGAGTTCGCCCACATGCAGGACTTGGACGTGTGGCCGCTGATGGAGGCGGCCGACGGCGGAGACGTCGAAGCCATGGTGGGCATTTTCCGCACCGCGCTCGGCGCCGAGCAGTGGGCCGAGTTCCGTAAGGAGCCTCTGCCGCAGTACAAGATGAAGGCCCTGTTCGAGGAGTACCGGAAGTACTCCGGGCTGGCCGAGGGGGAATCAGCGGCCTCGTCCGACTCCTGAAGGAGCACGGCGGGGCCGTAGAGGCCGACCTACGGCAGCACTACGGCGTCCGGCTGCGGGATCTCTTCACCCGGGACGCCGCCGGTCGGCCGATGCTGACGTGGCGGGAGCTGGGCGTGCTGGTGCGCCAGCTCCCGCCCGACGCGCGCACCCGCGTGGCCCTGGGTGACGAGGACGGGTTGTGGGGACTGGCCGAGCACTTGCAGGCCATGACTCTGGACGAGTTGCGCGTGGCGAACTGGCAGCGCGCGAACGAGGGCCTGAAGAAGTCCAAGCAGTCCAAAGCGCCCAAGCCGGTGGAGCGGCCGGGCACCAAGCGGCGTAGCTCGGACCGTAGCTCTCCCGAGCGCGTAGCGGCGCGAGAGGCCGCGCTCGAACGCGCGGCGGCACGGCGGGCAGCCATCGCCGCCGGGGAGATCACCTGACAGCACAGACGTGAGGGGGTGCCATGCCCTCCGTCGGATACGCAACGTTGCAGGTGATCCCTTCGGTTCGCGGCATCGGCGACGAGATGCGCCGCCAGCTCGTCGGGCCGGCCGCTGACGCCGGCCAACAGGCTGGTGAACAGGCTGGTGGCGGCTTCAAAGACAAGCTGTTGAAGGGTGCGGCCGCGGCGGGAGTCGCGGCCGGCGCCATCCTGGTCAAGGGCCTGAGCGACGCCATCGACCAGGCCAACGTGACGTCGAAGCTGCAAGCGCAGCTGGGCACGTCCAACAAGGTCGCGGCGCAGCAGGGCAAGCTGGCCGGGAAGCTGTACAGCTCGGGTGTCACGGACTCGTTCGAGGGCGCGGCGGACGCCATCAAGAGCGTCATGCAGGCGGGCCTGGCGCCGCCCGGGACGACGACGAAGCAACTCCAGGCCATCGCCACCAAGGCCAGCGATGTGGCCACCGTCTTCGATCAGGATCTGGGCGGCGTAACTAACGCGGTGTCGCAGATGCTGCGCACTGGCCTCGCCAAAAACGCTGACCAGGCCTTCGACGTGATCACCCGCGGACTCCAGTCCGGGGCTGACAAGGCCGGTGACCTGCTGGAGACGGTCAATGAGTACGGCACCCAGTTCTCCAAAATGGGCCTGAGTGGCGCACAAGCCATCGGCATCATGAACCAGGCCATTCAGGGCGGCGCCCGAGACGCTGACGTAGTCAGTGACGCTCTCAAAGAATTCTCTCTTCGGGCCGTGGACGGCTCCGACACCACCGCCGCGGCGTTCAAGTCGCTGGGCATCAACGCCAAGACCTTCGTCGGCGAGTTCAGCAAGGGCGGCGCCAGCGGCCAGAAGGCCCTTGACATGGTCTTCGACCGGTTGCGCACCCTGAAGGGCGCGGCTTGGCAAAACACAGTTGCTGACCTGTTCGGTGGGCCAGGTGAAGATCTCGGCAAGGCCATCAACTCGATCGATGTCTCGAAGGCGACCAGTCAGCTCGGCTCGCTGAAGGGCGCGACCGATCAGGTGGCCAAAACCATCCGTTCCGGGCCGTCCTATGAATTGCAGGTATTCGCCCGGACCTTGCAGCAGTCGCTCGTGGATTTCCTCGGCGGCAAGGTGCTGCCGGTACTCGCGCAGGTCGGAGGCTGGCTAAACGCCAACGTGCTGCCGCCGCTGTCGATGGTCGCCGGCGTGGTCGGTGCCGTTCTGGTGCCGGCGCTTTCCGGGCTGTGGTCGGCCGGGCAGAGCGTGGTGAGCTGGCTACAGTCGATGGGCACCTGGCTGATACCGATCGGCATCCTGGTGGGCGGGCTGACGCTCGCACTGACCGCGCAGCAGCTGGCGGTTACGGCGACGACGGCGGTGTTCTCCATCTACCGCGGGGCGATCCTGGCGTGGTCGGCGGTGCAGCGCGGCGCGACGATCGCGCAGGCCGCCTTCAACGCGGTAATGAACGCCAACCCGGTGATCTTGATCATCACGGCGATTCTGGCGCTCGGGGCCGCGCTGGTCGTGGCGTACAACAAGGTCGGCTGGTTCCGCGCGGCGGTGCAGGCCGCCTGGGCGGGGATCCAGGTCGCGGCGCTGTGGGCGTGGAACAACGTCCTCAAGCCCGCGTTCGCGGGGCTCGTCGCAGCGTTCCGGGCGATCGGCGCGGCGGCGTCGTGGCTTTGGACGACGGTGCTACAGCCCGTTTTCGGGTTCATCGCCACGGCCGCAAAGATCCTGGCCACGGTGATTGGCGTGATCGTCATTGGCCCGATCATCCTCGCGGTTAAATTGCTCGGCGCGATTTTCACGTGGCTTTGGTCGAGCATCATTTCCCCAGTGATCGGCTGGATCATCGCCGGATTCAAATTCTGGTGGGCTGGAATTCAGATAATTCTCGGGTACGTGAAGGCCGGGTTCCGAGCTGTCGGAAATGGCTTCAAGTGGCTTTGGACTGCCGCGCTACAGCCCGTGGTGAACTGGATCGTTGCTGGATTCAAGCTCCTCTGGGCCGGAGTGAAGATCGTTTTCGGCTATCTGAAGACCGGATTCAACACGGTGGCTGACGCCGCCAAATGGCTCTGGAATGTCGGGATTAAGCCCGTCCTCGGTTGGATTGCCGATAAGGCGAAATGGCTCTGGAATGTCGGACTGAAGCCCGCATTCGATTTGATGAAAGCCGGAGTGCGGAAAGTCGGAGAATCTTTCTCGGCGGCAAAGGACTTCATCGGCAAAGCCTGGGGCGGGCTACAGGATATCGCCAAGAAGCCTGTAGCGTTCATCGTCAACACGGTGTACAACAAGGGCATCGTGCCCATGTGGAATCTTGTCGCGGGTGCTTTCGGGGCGCCGAAGCTGAGTAAGGCCAAGGGCTTTTCGAGCGGCGGGCACACCGGGCCCGGCGGCAAGTACAGGCCCGCGGGCATCGTCCACGCTGGCGAGTATGTGACGCGGCAGTCGTCCACGAAGGCGATCGAGCGCAACCACCCGGGCGCGCTGGACTATATGAACCGCACCGGCCGCCTGCCCGGTTACGCCTCGGGCGGCCTCGTCGGAGACATCTGGGGCTGGACGAAGCACGCCGCCTCGACTGCGTGGGACAAGGTCAAGCAGGGCGCTTCGTGGGTCGCGGACACCGTGAAGAGCTCGGCGAAGGCAGGCGTCGAAAAGCTCGTCCAGCCGCTGATCAGCCGGATCGCGGGATCAGCCTCAACCTATAAGTCGATGGTCACCCGGGTTCCGAAGATGGCGATCTCGTCGCTGCTTGGGTACTCCGGCACGGCCGACAAGAAGCTGGACGCCGCGGGGTTCGTGGGAGGCAAGGGCTTCAATGCAGGGCTGAAGTGGGCCCGCACGCAGAACGGTAAGGCTTACCAGTGGGGCGGCAACGGCAATCCGAGCTGGGATTGCAGTGGCTTCATGAGCGCGATCGAGTCCGTTATCCGAGGCCAGAAGGCGCACCGCCGGTGGGCCACGGGCGCGTTCCCTCCCGGCACCCCGGGATGGGAGCGCAACGCACGCTCCGCGTTCATGATCGGCATCACGAACTCCGGCGTGGGCCACACCGCGGGCACGATCAACGGCGTCAATGTGGAGAGCCGAGGCGGGGATGGCGTGGTCGTCGGGCCGCGCGCCCGCGGCTACAAGTCGTCCCTGTTCAGCAGCCGGTGGGGCCTGCGTGGTTTCGCTTCCGGCGGCCGGCCGGGACGCGGCGAGATGGCGTGGGTCGGCGAGCAGGGGCCGGAACTCGTGAAGTTCCGGGGTGGGGAGGAGGTCTACGACCACCGCACGTCCATGGCCATGGCTTCTGGGTTGGACCTGAGGGGGTTTGCCAAGGGCTCCAGCGCGGCGAAGGCCCGCAGCAAGGCGCGGGGCGAAGTCCGCGGCGACCTGAGCGGCTTCACGAAGTCGCTGACTGGGTCGGCCTCGGCCATCGCCTCGGCGTCCAAGTCGCTGACGAAGGATCTGACGGCGGCGGGCGGGGCGGGCAAGCGGCTCGCGTCCTCGACGAACCGGACCTCGGCCAAGCTGCAATCCCTGTCCAAGCAGCGCGACGCCTTCGGGTCGCGGATCGACGCGGCGAAGTCGTTCGCGGCCGACCAGAAGAAGAGCGTTCAGGACTATGTGGGGCTGGGGCAGTTCTCGTCAGCGACCGGGCTGGACGATGTCCTCTCGGGGCTGGAGACCCGGCTGAAGACCGTCAAGGACAATCGGGCCAACATCGCCAGCCTCACGAAACGAGGCCTCTCGAAGACGGCGATCAGTCAACTGTCGGGCCTCGGTCTGGACAGCACCCTGCCCGGGATCCTGGCGGGCGCGACGAAGAGCGAGATCAAGACCGTCAACCGGCTGCTCTCGCAGGGCTCGTCGCTGGCCACGTCGTACGGCAACGGCATGGCCGACCTGCTGTACGACTCCGGCAAGAACGCAAGCAAGGGCTTCCTGGCCGGGCTCATCGGCCAGGAGAAGGCCATTCAGGCGGCCATGACCCGGCTGGGCGCCGGCCTGGTCAAGAGCATCAAGAAGTCCCTGAAAATCAAGAGCCCGTCACGGGTGACGCGGGACGAGGTCGGCAAGCAGGTCGGCGCCGGCGTCGTGGTCGGCATGGACGCCACGGCCTCGTCGGTGGCGGCCGCTGCGTCTCGCATGGCCAACACTGCGGCGGGCGGCGGCTACCGCTCCGTAGCGCCCGGCATCGGCCGGTCTGCGGATGCGGGCCAGGTCGTCGTCGAGGTCCACACGCGGGACGAGTCGTTGGCCGACTTCATCGAGGTCAAGGTGCGCGGCGACAAGCAGCGCGTGGCGAGCGTCGTACGAGCAGGAAGGAGCTGACACATGGCGATCCCCGGCAACTACCTCTCAGCAGCAACGGAGGCGATCGACCCGGGGATCTCCGGCTGGGCAGCCAAGCTGAATGCCACCATTTCCCTGGGCAGCGGCGGGCGCAACGGGGCGGGAGTCCTGGCCGTGCAGTCGGTGGCCGCTGGGGAGGCGCAGGCGCGCACCGCATCGTCGTACCCGGTCGAGGTCGGCCAGACTTACGCCGCGTTCGCGGATGCGTCCGGGGCCACTGTGGCGGAGCGGATCGGCATCCAGTGGCTGAGCGATGCCGGCGCGGAGGTGTCGGTGTCATGGGGCCTGACGACGTCTGCGGCCTCGGCGACCTGGCACCGAATCTCTGTCGGCGCACCGGCCCCAGTGGGCGCAACGCGCGCCAGGGTACTGGTGTCGATGATGACCCCAGCAGCGGGCGCTGTGATCGGCTACTTCGAGAACTTCTATCTCGGTCTTCCGCCGCGGCAGGCGTTGAACCTGCTCAGCTTCAATGCCGAGCAGGCCGAGATCGACCTGAGCGCGTGGGCAGCGGAGACGAACGGCACCTTGTCGAGGACCGCGCCAGCAGTGTCGTGGCCGGTGACGTGGTACTACGCAGGCGGCGAGGTACTGACGCTGGCCGTGACCGCCTCCGGCGACGCGTCAGCGCTGTGCGCCGAGAGGCCGAGCGTGCAGGCAGGGCAGGAGTACCTGGCGTACGCATACCTCAACCCGCCCACCAGCAGCGCGAACTGCTGGGTGGAACTGCGCTTCTACAACGCGGCAGGCACACAGGTCCAGGCGAACCGAGGAGCGCTCGCCGCTCCTGGCACGGGCTGGTACCGGCAGTCAACGTCTGGCGTCGCGCCCGCGGGCGCCGTAAGCGCGTCCATCGCGTTCGGTATCACTGGCGCCACCGCCGGGCAGGTGGTGCGCTCTGAGGGCGCCGTCGTCAAGATCCGGACCAGCAACCTGACCAGCGCCGAGCCCAACTTCAACGTCGTGCTGGCCGCTGACGCGAACGCCGAGACCGGCGTAGGGCAGTGGACGGTGCCCTCAGGACCGGCAACCATCGCCCGGAGCAGTCCGTGGGGCGCCGCAGGCGTCTCGCCGTACAGCTACGCGCTGGTTGTCACCAGCGCCACCGCCGCAGCCTCGGTCCTTCGCTCCGGGCGCTACCCCGTCACGGCACTGAAGAACTGGCGTGTGATCATCGCTGCCCGGCGGTCAGCCGGCGGATGGATGTATTCGCCATCTGTCCGCTGGTTCAATGCCTCTGGGACGCTCATCAGCACCACCACAGAGATCACGTTCAGTATCCCCAACGATGGCCAGTACTGGGCATTCTTGAGTGATCAGGCGGCGCCGGCTGGTGCTGTCACTGCACAACTGGATCTGTCCTTCACCGCCACTGCCACGTCGTCCGTGTTGCAGCTTGTGGGTGTCGTGCTCGTGCAGATCCTGCCGGCCGCCGAGGCGACCGCCGACGATGCGACAGCATCGGTGCAGGTGGTCTACCGGGAGCTGGCTGCCGGAACGCTCACCTTGTACCGCGTCCTGCTGAGCGGCGAAAGGACGCTGGTGCGCGGGCCCGACGGCCTGGTGGACGGGGTCACCCTGGTCTCGGATACCTACAGCTTGCAGGACTACGAGGCACCGCTCGGCGTCGAGTTCTACTACCAGGCCGAGGTGCGATCACTGACGACTGGGGCCGTCGTGGCACGCCAGCAGAGCCCGCACGTAACGCTGGCGGCCGGTGACCGGACCATGGTCTGGCTGAAGGATCCGCTGGAGCCGATGCGCAACGTGCAGTTGCAGGCGCAGCACCCGCTGCCAACGTTCCAGCGGCCGATCGAGCAGGCCGTGCAACGGGTCATCGGCCGACGCAACGCGGTGACCTACAGCGGCGAGCGGGGCGGGGTCGAGGGGGATCTCGTCCTGTTCACACGCACCGCGGAGGAGCGGCGCCGGCTGGACTGGCTCCTCGACCCTGGGCACGTGCTCTTCATCCAGGCGTCGCCGCAGTCCGGCTGGCGGGACCTGTATGCCGCGGTCGGCGAGGCCGGCGACGCGCCAGACGGCGCCGACGATGACACCTGGCGGGAGTGGACACTGCCGCTGACGGAGGTCGACCGGCCGACGAGCGGACAGGCGGGATCCGCTACGCGGACCTGGAATGACATTCGTGTGGAAAACGCCACGTGGGGCGATGTCCTGGCCCGGTACGACACCTGGCTGGACGTCCTCCTCAACCGGCCCAAGACGCCCGGGGGGTGACGTGTACCCCATCTCTGCGCAGGCGTTGTCGCTGCTCAACGAGTCGCAGCGGGTGCTGTCCGAGGTGGAGTTGCACACCACGGACGGGCGGGTGCAGCTGCTGGACCACATCAGCGGCACGGTCACGGCGGACCGTGGTTCGGCGTGCCGGCGCACCTGCTCGATCGTTATCCCCGATCCATCGCTGATCCCGCGCACCGAGCGCGACAAGGTCAGCGTGTACGGGGCGTACGTGGTGCTGCGCCGCGGCATGGACCTGGGCGGTGGCCGGCGGGAGATGATCCCGCTCGGGCAGTTCAGGATCGATGACATCAGCGGCGACGTCCACACGGGGCCCGTCACCCTCGGCGGCAAGTCGTTCGAGGCGTACCTGTCTGACGACAAGTTCACCGCGCCGACGACGACCCGCGGCTATGGGCTCGTGTCCACGGCGATCGGCTACCTCGTCAGCTCCTCGATGCCGTCCCTGGTCCTGGACACCACGCGCCTCGTCGATACGGCGTGCGGGGTGACCACCTGGGACGTCGAGGGCGACAGGCTGGAAGCCATCCGGGAGGTGGCTCGGGCGGCGGGTTGCGAGGTGTATTGCAACGCGGACGGGGCGCTGGTGGTGGCGCCGTTGCCGGATCCGCTGCTGACGATGCCGGTGTGGGAGATCCGCACGGGCACGCGCGGCAACATGATCAGGGCCGAACGCGCCATGACGTCGCAGAACGTGTTCAACGGCGTCCTGGCCCGCGGCGAGAACTCGGAGAGCGACAGCGGCCCGGTCTCGGCCCTCGTCACCGACGACGACACCAGCAGCCCGACGTACTGGGGCGGGCCGTTCGGCCACCGCCCGAAGTTCATCAGCTCCAGCACGCTGACGACGACCGGAGCGTGCACGGCCGCAGCCACCTACGAACTGGCCTCGGCGCGAAGGCCGAACGCCACCGCGGACCTGAGCGCGCTGCCCAATCCTGCACTGGAGCCCGGCGACGTGATCCGCGCCGTCTATCGAGACGGGACGCGCGAGCTGCACCAAGTCCAGTCCCTGACCGTCTCACTGGAGCCGGGTGGAGAGTTCAGCCTCTCCCTGATCGGCAGCAAGGAGGACGCCTGATGCCCTCAGATGCCGAGTTCGCTGACGCTCTCCTCGACGAGGCGAGCCGCCAGGCCGCCCGCGATCCGTCGGTGCGCCGATCCGACTGGCGCACCGGCACCGTCACCGCGGTAGACGTCGCGCCGGGCACCGTGGACGTGGATTCGGTCCGGGCGCGCCGGCTGGAGTCCTACGTGGGCCCTCGGGTGGGTGACCGGGTCATCATCAGCCAGTCCGGCATGGGCAACTGGGTGGCCCTCGGCCGCACTGCATCGGCGTCGGCCGCGCTCGGCCTACCGCGGTTCGTCTACAAGGCCGCGAACACTGACAGGGCCAGCACGACCATCCGCACCGCGGACCCGGACCTGACGATGACGCTGGACGGTTCGGCCGTCTACGTCGTGGAATTCCACCTCTTCGTCGGCGGACCGGCCAGCGGCCTCATGGTCACCTCCTGGATCGCGCCGAGCGGCGCATCAGGCCTGAAGGGCGCGCATGGTGCGGCCTCGACCGCAGCCGGCGTCGACAGCCTCACGAACGCGGGCGACAACATCAGCGGTCGGTTCGGGTCCCACGGTTTCGCCACCTCCGTGACGTACGGGCGCCGCGACTCGAATACGAACCTCCTCTACGCGGTGGAGACGGGCACCGTGTTCACGACATCTTCCGGGACGTGCGCCATCTCCTGGGCGCAGTCCGCCTCGAATGCGACCGCTACGCGCATGGGCCTCGGCTCGTGGATGCGCGCCACTCGAATTGCCTGAAGGAGAGCCATGGCGCAGCAGTACCCGTTCCTCACCGTCGACGCCATCGAGACCGAGGCGTACGAGACCGGCTACTACATGACCCTGCAAACCGCCCCGGGCGCCGTGCCGCTCCCCGGCGCCTCGGAGGAAGGAATCTTGAACGCCCTGCGGCAGTACTTCGAGGCACTGAGCCCGACCGTCGAGGTGCACATACGACGCACCGAGGTCGTCACCACCGACATGACCAGCTGAGGAGCGCCCGTTGTCCACCACCGACTCCCTCGGGCAGAGCATCCCAGTGCCCACGCTCGCAGACGAACCGAACATCGAGGCTCTGCTCGCCCTCGTCAACGCCCTCGCATCCCCGGGCATCCTCAAGTTCCAGAACGCCACCGCGCGGGCCGCAGCTATCCCCACTCCAACGCACGGCATGCTCACCGACTTGGTGGACGAGGACCGCATCGACCGGTGGGACGGGAGCCGCTGGTACCCGATCACACCGGGCCCGTGGCATGTTTTCCCATATGCCTCCGGCATGGTCGCCGACTCAGGTAGCCCTGGATACCGTTTCGTCAACGGAACGGTGCAGTTCCGTGGTCGCATTGCCCGGCAGACCGGCGGCCAGTTCACTACCGGCACCGAGTGGCTGCTCGGCACGCTACCCGTGGGATGGCGGCCGACCACGTACAGCTATTGGATCGTGCCGCTGGAGATGGGTGCCGGCATCTATTACGGCAGGATCGAGGCGCGCACCGATGGCCAAGTCGTTGCCTTCACGCCGCCTGGTGCTACGAGCAGCACTGACGGCATGAAGTGGATCGGCATGGACGGCCAATGGTTCCCCCTCGACACGCCTCCCACCACGCTTTAGGGAGCCCGGCATGCCCACGCAGCCGACGCCTGTCCCCGTCACTCCGGATCCCACAGGCGCACCCGCCGGTGACACCGAAACCCTCGTGGACCTCGGCCGGGAGGAGCCTCCGCCGGAGCCCAGCCCCGAGCCGCCACCACCACCCGCTCAGGACTTCACGGTGATGGCCACGGAAGAGCAGGCCTGACCCACCACCCCCCTCACGCCCCGAGCCAACCGGCCGGGGCTCTCGTGTTTCTGGAGCCCTTATGGGTGCCACCCGCGTGATAGCGCAGAGAGAAGGCTGACCATGAAGCTTGTCACCCGGAGCCAGCTGGGCTGGCCCGCTTCGGCGGCCCCGACGCAGACCAGCACCAAGGGCGTGAAGGTCCATTACGAGGGCACCGAGGTCAGCGCCCGGCTGCTGTCCGACCATGACGAGTGCCTTGCCGAGTGGAAGGCGATCCGCCGTAGCCACCTGGCCAACACCCAGGAGGGTTACAGCGACGTTGCGTACAACTTTGCCGCGTGCCCGCACGGCTACCTGCTGGAGGGCCGAGGTATCGGCAAGAGGACCGGCGCCAACGGTGACCAGCCGCTGAACCGTGCGCATTACGCGATCGTGGGGCTGGTCGGCTCCTCCGGCCTGGTCGCGCCAACGGACGCCATGCTGGGGGCGCTCCGGGACGGCATCGAGCTGCTGCGCGCGCACGGCGCCGGCCCGGAGATCAAGGGTCACCGGGACGGGTACGCCACCAGTTGCCCCGGGCCGAGCCTGTACGCGTGGGTGCAGAAGGGTGCTCCCCGTCCGGCCGGTACGGGCGGCTCGACGAGCACGCCCTCGAAGCCGTCAAAGCCGGCCGCTGTCCCGGCGTTTCCCGGACGGCAGTACTTCAGGGTGGGCGCGAACAACCGGTACGTGACCCAGCTCGGCAAGCAGTTGGAGAAGCGCGGCTTCGGCCGGCACTACACCTCGGGGCCCGGCCCGCGGTGGACGGAATCAGATCGGCAGAACGTCCGCGATTTCCAGCTGTCGAAGAAGGAGCTGAAGGGTGACGCCGACGGCTACCCGGGGCCCCTGACCTGGAAGCTCCTTTTCTCCTGATCACCTTCGGCGTGCCGCCCGGTGCGTCATCCAGCAGAACGGAACACACCATGAAGATCTTCGGTAGAGAGCCCGTCGTCATCCTGAACGCCGTGTCGGCCGTGCTCGGCTTGCTCGTGTCGCTCGGGTTCACCGGGCTGACGGCGGCGCAGGCGGGCGCGATCGTCGGCATCGTGACCGCGGTCCTCGGCGCGGTGGCCGCCGCGCTGACTAGGCCGATCGCGCCGCAGGCGTTCACCACGGTGGTGGCCGCGGGCGGGGTGCTCGTCGCCACCTTCGGCTACGAGGTCAGCCAGGGAACCATCGGTGCCATCAACACCTTCGTGCTCGCCGCGCTCACGCTGCTGACGCGGGTGCAGGTGTCCCCGTCGAGTTCGCAGGCGCCGGTCACCCAGCCGTCCGGCCCGCAGATCGTCTGACGGGAGCCGCGTATGTCCGATGAGCCGACCCTCGGCGAGGTCTCCCGGCGCGTCGAGGATCGGCTCGCGGACCTCCGGGAGGATCTCGCGGAACTCGGCCGCCGCATCGATACCAAGGTCGATGAGAAGCTCTACGACCTGCGGCATGATGCGCTGGCCGCTCGTGTCAGCACGCTGGAGACGTTGCGTGAGAAGGACTCGGAAAAGTTGGTGGCCACCCGCCGGTGGCTGATCGGCGCGGTGGTCGTGCCGCTGATCGGGGTTCTGCTACCTGTCGTCATTCTCCTTATACAGGGGGCTGGGTCATGACGCGCTCAAAGCTCAGAGCCGAGGAAAGGCGGTGGCGTCGCGGTGACGCCATCGCCCTTGCCGGTGCACTGCTGCTCGGGGCCGTCGTCGCCTGGATCGTCCTCACTGTCCAGCACGTCAGCGGCGCACTTCAGGACGCCAACTCGGCCCGGGACGCGCTCGCGCGGCAGGTACAGAACCTCGGGGAGAAACCGGTGGCCGGGCCGCCCGGTAGCCGTGGCGACCCCGGCAAGACGATCCGGGGCCCGCGCGGCCCGCAGGGAGAACCCGGGGAGCCGGGCCCGAGTGGCCCGAGCGGGAAAGCTGGCGCCACTGGCAAGACCGGAAGCGGGGGAAAGAACGGACAGGCTGGCGAGAACGGCAGTAACGGTTCACCTGGCTCACCGGGGAGCGACGGTGCAGCCGGCTCGGCTGGCAGCCCCGGCCCGCAAGGACCGCAGGGCGAGCCGGGCCCTGCGGGGAAGGACGGCGCCGACGGAAAGGACGGGCGCGATGGCCATGACGGCCAGACTTGCCCTGACGGTTACTCGCTCCAGTCGTCGCCCGCTGATCCGGATGCGCTGGTGTGCCGTCGTGATGGCGCTCCGGCGCCCTCGTCTCCGTCACCTGGTCCGAGTGCCACAACGCCGGCTGTTCTGATCCCTGAACGGCGCAGATCATGACAACGCCCCGCCCCTGCCGTGTGCAGGGGCGGGGCGTTTCGTCGCACCCACCTCTAGCTTTTATTCTCAACATCGGAATATGATGTGGAGCGTAGCTGTACAGAACATGAGGGGGCGTCGAACATGGCAGAGCTGACGGGTGCGTTCACCGAGGCGGAAGAGGGCGGGGGGCTCACAAAGATCACGCTGGGTGCGCTGCGAGAGGAGCTGGGCTACAGGAAGCTCGGCAAGTTCATCCTGGGCGAGATCGGCGACAGCCTCGAAGCCGAGGGGCTGGGCTTCTTCCCGCGCGCCACGCTCGACCCGCGGTGCAACACCGAACCTCGGCAGTGGCAAGAGATCTGGATCTACGTGCGCGACAACAGCACCCGGGCCCGCGTCCTCGACGCCATCCTGTACCCGGAGAAAGTCAATGTCCGGTCGGTCCTTGACGGACTCGCAGGTGGCGACCTGTCCGCGCTGACGGCCGAGGAGAAGCTGAAGCGCATTCAGGAGATCGTCGAGGCATAGCTCGACGTCAGTGGGCCGTCGCACTCGCGGCGGCCCACACGGCGAGCAATCGCTCGTACTCAGTCTGTTCGTCGGACCACAGGGGCCGTCCGGTGCGGGCGGCCATGAAGGCGCGTATCGCCTCGTTGGCCTCGGCAGCACAGAGCGGGGCGCAGGGGGTCGCCATGCTGTAAATGGTAGGGCCTGGCGCCGACAATCGGTGCGGAACAGGACGGCCCCGCCAGATGGGCGGGGCCGATCGCTGCACTTCCCCCGGCGGCCGGGGGTACCGTTCTGAGTGCCTAGGTCAGAACGGAGTTTCAGTATGACCCACCCTGACAGCATCCCAGCGGACCTCTCAACAGGCGAGCGGATTCAGCTCCTTCGAGAGTCCCGCGGCATGACCCGCCCGGTGCTCGCCGGACTGTGCGGCCGCGGCCCTGACTGGCTGAAGAAGATCGAATCAGGCGCCCGCGAACTCAGGTCTCACACGCTGCTGCTCCGGCTGGCGGCGGCCCTCCAACTATCGGACCTCTCCATGATCACCGGCGATTCTTCCGACGTCACCCAGCCCGTGCCGCAGGGGCGCCTGTCCCACCCCGCGATGCCAGCGATCTGGTCGGCCGTCATGAGCCGTCCCCTTGCCCCCGCAGCCGCAGAGCCGCCGGACATGGCTGTACTACAGGGGCGGGTCGACCAGACATGGCAGTTGTGGCACACGTCGAAGCGCCAGCGCACCGAGGTTGGCGCCCTGTTGCCTGACCTGATCCGCCAGGCAGAGGCTGCGACTCGCACCGCTGAGGACAACCAGCGTCGGCGTGCGCTGGTGGCCCTGTCAGACGTATACCGCCTCGTCGGGCAGGCGACGGCGTACGTTGCGCCGGCCGAGCTGGCGTGGGTGGCGGCTGACCGGGCGTTGTCCTCGGCGCAGGAGGCAGACGATCCTGCGGCCATCGCCGCGGCGGCGTGGAACATGGGCAACATCCTGCGCGAGACCGCGTACCCGGAGGAGGCGTTGCGCGTGGTCGTCGAGGCCGCCAGCCTGATCCGCCCCCACCTCGACGGCGCGCCGGACGACTGGCGAGGCGTCTACGGCGCCCTGCACCTGCACGCGGCGGTTACGTGTGCCCGGGACGGACGGGATGGGGACGCGTGGCGGCACTGGGACGCAGGTGACCAGGTCGCCAAGTCCCTACCAGCGGCGTACGTCCACCCGAGCACCGTGTTCGGCCGGGCGAACGTGGACTTTCATGGGGTGTCCGTCGCCACGGATCTCCGTCAGAACGGTACGGCGTTGAGCCGGTCCGACGAGATTGACCCGGACGTGATGCCGTCACTCGAACGCCGTTCGCGGCTGTGGGTTGAGGTGGCGCGCGGGCATCTTCAGCGCGGGGATCGGACCGCCGCGTTGCACGTGATGGGCATCGCTCGCGAGATCAGCCACGAGACCGTGGCGTACACCCCCTCGGCGCGGGCGGTGGCCGCTGATCTCTGGCGCAAGGCGCCGCGTGCGTTCCGTTCCGAGGCTGCTGACCTTGCCGAGGCAATCGGGGTATCGGCTCCGTAGGGCAAGGCGGCACAGGGGGCCAAGTTGTCCCCCTGACGGCCACTCACCACCTTTACGGTCACGAGGAGTTGATTCCTCGTGACCGTAGGAGTTTCGATGGCGAGTGTGCCCGGCTGGCACGCCTCAACCCGTCGTGGTGAGCCCACGTCCAGCGTCAGCGATACCGGTGAGATCCGCGTCCCCCTGGCTCTGTACATGGTCGACCAGCCCCAGGGGGACGTACCCCTGGTCCTGTCTCGGGCGGACGCCGAGGAACTGCACGCAACGCTCTGCACTCACCTCGGTCTCGCCGACGGCATGGTGGACAAGCGGTGACCGGGCCCGCCGTCGAGGACATTGACGAGACGATCCGCGTCGCCCTCCAGTCGGGCCCCCCTCCGCCGTACGACGAGCTGGTGGCACTGGAGCAGACGCTGCTCCTCATCATCGCGGAGCTATACGCCGCCGTCGACGAGCGCCCGCCAGCTGGGGCGGACGACGGCCAAGTGCGGAACCGCCTGAACTCGATCCGGTACCAGACCGCCATCGGCCTGGGCAACGGCCTGGTGTCTGCACACATGCAGGTCCGTTGCCTGGCCCGGGACTGCCAGTGGCTGGTGGAGCAGCACGCCGCGGGGGCCCACTCATGAGCGCGGTACAGGCGCCGCTGGCGTTCGTCTACGACCGGTGCGCGAGCCGTGATTTACGCACCCGCCGCGAGCTGGAGATGCGGATGGTGGGCTGCCACGCCTCCGCGGACCGTGAGGGCTGGGTACTGGCGGGCGGACCGTGGCTCGACCGCGGCGCCGACGCGCTGAGCACGCACCGGCCACAGTTGTCCGCGTTGCTCGACTCGATGCAAGCCGAGGCGGGACGGCGTGAGGTTCTCTGCCTCGTCCACGACTGGGGCCGCCTCGCGACCGACACCACGCACCGCCTGATCCTGCAACAGCGCATCATCGAGGCCGGCGGCTGGAGTGCCACGACGTTCGGCGAGTCGGACCGCCACAGCATCCGCGCTGTGCTGGTGGGGAGGCAGTCATGACGCGCCGGCAGCGACGCATCGCCACTTACTGGACCTGCCTTGCCGCGATCGTGTTCGTGATCGCCGTCGGCAGCACCGGGGGTGGCCATGGATAGCCACTGTGCCTGCGGCTCGAATCTCGGCCTGCGTCTGGTGTCCGTGGACACCGCCACCGGGCCCGCGATCACGGTCACTTGCTGCGGCGCCTGCGCAACAGGAGCTGTGGTGCCGCCCGTCCCGGACGGTGTCGCCCGCATCCTCGCGCGGCGCGCCGGTATCCGCCTGCCGGGTGATCCGCAGCAGCTGCGACCGAAGGAGGGGCGCCGTGGCTGAGAGCTGCGAGGACTGCGAGAGCACGGACGCCAGGAAGTGGTGGCCCCCGGCCTGGCCGAAGCCCGCGGTCCTATGTTTCCCGTGCGCTCTGCGCCGGGCAGACTCGGCCATCCCCGATGCGGTCGTCGAGGACGCCGCCGCGTGGTGTCGCGGAGAACGCCCGCGCGATGCCTCCAGATCCCCCGAGGTGCTGACGCCCACCCCCGTGAGAAGCGCCTCGGGAAGCGCTGGCAGCCGCGGCCAGGACCGCGGCGGCCAGCGCTGGCAGCGGCTCGCCACGTACGTGACGTGTCTGGCCGCGCTCGTGCTGGTGATCATCGTTGGGGTCATCGGAGGCGGTCATGGGTGACGCATGGAGGCCACCGCCCGGACTGTAACGAGCCTCCTGAACTTCCGCTGCGCCGAGCCCCCGAGGCGTCGCGGAAAGGCCGGCCGCCGCACACTTCACCGCGGCGGCGGTCGGCCCACAAATAGACCCCCGCCCCGGCCGAATTTCCTTGGCCGGACTCCTCGACCGGGACGGGTCCGGGCCTCACGAAGAGGCCCCTGCAAGTGCACTCCGACGTGGGGAAAGACCCCCGTCGATCACGGCACCTGGAGGTGCAGGATGCGTTATCCGCTCGATGTGGTCAAGGGCGATGAGGAGAACAGCCAGGGCGAGACCGGCTCTGGCAGCGACGGACAGGAAGGCAACCCCTCGCAGGGCTGCGGCGACAACTAACCGACGTGAATCGGTGATCAGCTAGGTACGTCGGCCCCGCGCTGGAAGACTCAGCGCGGGGCCTCTCCCCGAGGAGGAACAGACAGATGGCACGCATGATGTCCGGAACCAGCCAGATCACCGTATTTCCGCTGCTGCACCGCTGGTCGGAGTTGCACAACTCACCGATGGGGCGTTGCATCGTCGCCTACGCATCCACAGGGGAGGGCGGGGGCGAGGCAGTGATCGGCGTGATCCCGCGGCCGGACCTGGTGGACGGAATGCCGACGCTCATGGACGTGGCCGCGCGGCACGCACCGAGCGGCTACGGCCCTCAGGGGCCCAACGCTTTCGGCTCGTGGCTCACTTGCCTCGGGTGGAGTGCCCGGGTGACGCCGAAGCCCGGCACGTTCAACGCACCCTCGGCCGCCTGGGAACTGGACGTACATCAGACGGTACGTAGTCTCCAGCCGCAGGGGACCACAGCCAAGAGCGTGTACGGCCACCACACCGTGCACGTCGGCCACCTCCGGCTGACGGACCCTGCGCTGATGGCTGAGGCCGAGGGCGTGCTCGCGAGCACCAGCCTGTCGGTGATGGAGCAGCTTCAGCCAGCGTGACGCCGTGTCCTCAGTGCGGCGGCACTCTTGCCAGCACGTCTGCCGACTGGTGGAGATGCGCGGCGCCTGGCTGCCTGTACGAGATGACCGCGGACGCGTACGCCCTGTATGCCGAGCTGTCGGCGACGGTGGAGCGCGACCCGGCTGCCTTCTTCGAGGTGGTGCGCGCGCATCGTGACGAGATGCGCGCGCTGGAGCCGGCCTGGCTGAGGTAGGCCACCACTCTGCTGGTCGCCTCGGCTACGAATCCCGTACGAGTGCAGATAGCGGGACGCCGAGCGCGGAGGCGATGAGCAGCAGGTGGTCGAGGATGGGAGACATATGACCGTTCTCGATACGAGAGATCGTTTTTCGGTCTAAGCCCCCGGCGAGTTCGGCCAGTGCTTCTTGTGTGAGTCCCCGGTGGAGTCGTGCAGATCTGATGGCCAGCCCGATAGCTCGTCGGCGGGTGGGTACCCAGTCGGGCAGCGGATCGGTCGGCACTCGACAACGCTCAACCGATCAAGATCAAATGTCTGTACCTTGGACGGTACATTCTTCGATCATGAGAGTTGGATCACTCCATGGAGTGATTGCGTGATGAATCGAAAACGTGTTCCCATGGGTGAAGGGTCGTTAACCGCAGAAGGCGCCCCCTCGTGGGCCTTCTGCGACTAACGGCCTCGCCTCTTCGAGGCCTCTCAATCGCCGACCCCGGGCCGCTGTGACACCCCCCAAGGTGCGCGGCCCGGGGTCGGCTTCTGTGCGTCTGGGGGCGGAGTGGGAAACGTACGGGAGATGATCATGGTTAACCAGTGAATAACTAGGACCAACTCTGGTCAATCAAAGGGGGAGAAGTGGCAGGTCAGGGCGCTACGGGTTGAGATTCGCGCAGGCTGTGAGTCTGGGGAAGTAACTAGGTTCAAGTTCATCTGGAATTTCAATTCCTTCGCCCTGGTCTTCGTGCTGACCGACGGCGGGCCCGGCGGCCGGACCCGGCTGCCGATGCTGTTCGCCTACGAAGAGGCCTTCCGTTACGGGCAGTTCGGTTATGCCGCCGCCATGGGCCTGGCGATGGTCGCGGTGATCTCGGTCCTGCTGGCCGTCTATCTGGCCGGCCGGCTGAAGGGGGACGACGAGCGGTGAGCGGCACCCACGACAGCGGCAGCGCGGACATCGGCGGAACCAAGAGCAGCGGGACGGACGGCGACGGCACGAAGGACGGCGACGGTACGAAGGAGGGCGGCGGCACGAAGGACCTCGGCGCCCCGGGACGCGGCAGCGCCCCGCGCGGTGCGGGGCGCGCCGGCACCGCGCGCCGCACCGCCACCCGCACCGGCCAGTACGCCGCACTCCTCGGCTATCTCGTCTTCCTCGCCTTTCCCTTCCTCTGGCTGATCTCCACCGCCTTCAAGCCGCCGCGGGAACTCGGGAGCATGCATCCCACGTGGATACCCGAGGCGCCCACCCTGGAGAACTTCCACCAGGCCTTCGCACAGCAGCCGCTGCCGGCTGCCGCGGGCAACAGCCTGCTGGCCGCGGCGGTCTCCGCGCTGATCGCGATCGTGCTGGCGACCCCGATGGCGTATGTCCTGGGCCGCTACCGCAACCGCCTCTCGCGGGCGGCCACCGGCTGGGTCGTGATCAGCCAGGCTTTCCCGCTCGTCTTGGTGATCATCCCGCTGTTCCTGATCCTGAAGGGGCTCCATCTGGTGGACTCCCGGATCGGCTTGATCATGGTCTATGTGGTCTGGTCGCTGCCGTTCGCACTGTGGATGCTGACCGGCTATGTCCGTTCCGTACCACCCGAGTTGGAGGAGGCGGCGGCCGTGGACGGTGCCGGCCGGCTGCGTACCCTCGTCTCGGTCACCGCGCCGCTGCTCGCTCCGGGCATTGTCGCCACCGCGCTGTTCTCCTTCATCACCGCCTGGAACGAGTTCTTCTTCGCCCTGGTCCTGTTGAAGTCGCCGGAGAAACAGACCCTGCCGGTCGTGCTGACCCACTTCCTCGGGACGGAGGGCGTCGCCGACCTCGGCCCGCTCGCCGCCGCCGCGCTGCTCGCCACGCTCCCGAGCCTGCTCCTCTTCGCCGTCGTCCAGCGGCGGATCACGGGCGGCATGCTCGCCGGGGCGGTGAAGAGCTGATGCGTTACGCCCACACGCCCCCGCACCCGGCCCGTTTCACCCGGCGGGGTCTGCTCGCGACCGCCGCCGCACTGCCCGCCGCGGCCCTGCTGCCGGGCTGCTCCGACGACCGCCGGGGGCGCGCGGACGGCGGCCGGATCGCCCTGCGCTTCCAGTCGCTGGCCTGGCAGCAGGATTCCCTCAAGGTCAACAAACAACTGGTCGCCGAGTGGAACAGGCAACACCCCGACGTCCAGGTGCAGTACGTCCAGGGCGCCTGGCCCACCGTCCACGACCAGCTGCTGACCTCCTTCGAGGGCGGCGAGGCGCCGGACATCATCCACGACGCCTCCGACGACCTCGCGGACTTCGCCTACGGCGGGGACCTCGCCGACCTCACCACCCTCCTGCCGCCGCGCCTCACCCGCGACATCCCCCGGCAGAGCTGGGAGACCGCCACATTCGACGGCAAGATCTACGGCGTCCCGTTCCTCCAGGAACCGCGGGTGCTGATCGCGAACCGCGCAAAGCTGCAACGGTCCCGAGTCCGCATCCCCACCCCCGAACACCCCTGGACCTGGGAGGAGTTCGAGGAGGTGGCGCAGCGGCTGGCCCGCGGCGCCGAGTACGGCGTCGCCTGGCCGCTGAAGGAACCGGTCTCGGCCACCCTCAACCTCGCCCTCTCCACGGGCGGCCGGATGTTCCACCGGCGCCCCGACGGCAAGGTGGAGGTCCGGTTCGACGCCGTCGACCAGCTGGTACCGCGCACCATCCACGACCAGGTGAACGTCGACCGCAGCGCCTCCCGTACGACCCTGGGCATGGGCGGCTCCGACACCCTCCCGGGCTTTTTCGCCGGACGCTATGCGATGGTGCCGCTCGGCTTCTCCTACCGTCAGCAGATCGCCCAGCAGGCGCCCAAGGGCTTCGACTGGACGGTGCTGCCGGCCCCCAAGGGCACCGCGCTGGACCAGGGGGTGAGCCCGCAGACCCTGTCGATCGCCGAGGACTGCCCGCACAAGGAAGCGGCGATGGCCTTCATCGGCTTTCTCCTCCGCCCGCCGAACATGGTCCGGCTGGCGCTGGGGGACTGGCTGTTGCCGACGGGCCGGGAGGCGCTGAAGGATCCGGCGCTACGGGTCGCCCGGTATGACTGGGCGACGGGCACCGCCCTGGCGAGTTCCCTCCGCTCCGCCCCGGCGCAGTCCGTCCGTGGCTATCCGGAGTGGAAGGACAAGATCGCCACCCCTGGCCTCCAGGAGTACTACAGCGGCGCGATCGGCCTGGACACCTTGCGGAAGCGACTCGTCGAGGACGGCAATCTGGTCCTGGCCCGGTACCAGCGCTGACGGGGGACGCGCATGCATAGCGGCCCGGCTGGCTCCGGCAACAGCCGGTTGGCGAAGGCGCCCGGAGGCAGTAGACGGGCCCACGATGCGTGCGCGTCGAATCCGCGCTCATCAACTCCCCCCGATTCAGGGCGACATGGGCAGGAATGCGCACTGACGTGACGCGTACGTGCGGCCGTGGCGTTCCCCTCGGTCTGACGCGTCATTCACCCCGGCAACACTCTCCGTTGCCGCTGTGTAAACGGAGTTGAGTCCCTCGGGTTCAACTCCGGGCTCCTTTTGACCGCTTCTGAAACATTTCCCATTACAGCGGGCTTGTTGTCTATCTCACACGCTCCGGCTGGCCTTGAATTGAACTCATCAATCAGACAGGGTTTCGAACCAGCCCGACGTAGATCTTCCGGTCTCTTCGGGCTATTGCGCAACGCTTTCCCCCCACACCACGAACGAGGAGAACCCTCCGCAATGGCTCACAAGCGTTCCAGCAAGAAGCGGCTCGTCACAGCGATATCCGCCGCGGTCGCCGCCACCGGTATCGCCGCGGTCACCGCGGTCACCGCGGGTGCGTCGCCGGCCGCCGAAGGCAAGATTTACGGAGCCGAGGCCAAGGGTGCCGTGAACGGCAGCTACATCGTCATGCTGAAGAAGTCGGTGCGTACCGCCGAGAGCGGCGACCTGGCCTCCAAGTACGGCGGCAAGGTCAAGCGGAGTTTCACCTCCGCCATCGACGGCTTCTCGGCGTCCGGCCTGAGTGCGGAAGAGGCCAGGCAGCTCGCCGCCGACCCGTCCGTCGACAAGGTCGTACAGAACAAGAAGTTCCACATCAACGAGGCCCAGGACAACCCGCCGTCGTGGGGCCTGGACCGGATCGACCAGGCGGACACCAAGGGAGACAAGAAGTACAACTACCCCGACGCCGCGGGTGAGGGCGTCACCGCCTACGTCATCGACACCGGCATCCACATCAGCCACAAGGACTTCGGCGGTCGCGCGTCGTACGGCTTCAACGCCATCGACAAGAGCGACAAAGCCGAGGACGACAACGGCCACGGCACGCATGTCGCGGGCACCATCGGCGGTACCAAGCACGGTGTCGCCAAGAAGGCCAAGGTCGTCGCCGTCAAGGTCCTCGACGGCGAGGGCTCCGGTACCACCGAGCAGGTCGTCGCGGGCATCGACTGGGTCACCAAGAACCACAAGGGCCCCTCGGTCGCCAACATGTCGCTCGGCGGTGGCGTGGACGAGGCCCTGGACACGGCCGTGAAGAAGGCCATCGACTCCGGCGTCACCTTCGGTGTCGCGGCGGGCAACGAGTCTTCCGACGCGGGCCAGAGCTCCCCGGCACGCGTGAAGGAGGCCATCACCGTGGCTTCCAGCACCAAGGATGACGAGCAGTCCGACTTCTCCAACTTCGGCACTGCGGTCGACCTTTACGCGCCCGGTTCCGACATCACCTCGGACTGGAACAGCGGCGACGACGCCACCAAGACCATCTCCGGTACGTCGATGGCGACCCCGCACGTCGTGGGTGCCGCCGCCGTCTACCTGGCCGGTCACAAGGACGCCAAGCCGGCGGACGTGGAGAAGGCCCTGACGGCCGGCGCCACGGCCGACAAGATCTCCAACCCGAGCGAGGGCACGCCCAACAAGCTGCTGAAGGTCGTCGAGTAACCAGCTCACGTCCTCAGCTCTACGCGCCGGCCGTCGTGCTCGCCCCCACGGGGCGCGGCGGCCGGCGTCGTTGTGCGTTCCGCGACGGTGTGTCGAGAGGGCTCGTGCTCCGGGTTGCCGCGTGTCCTCGTCGACGGGACGAGGCCACGTCCCGGACCGGGGCCACCCGGACGAGGTGCAGGGAGTGCCGCCGCCCGCAGCGGCACCCGCGCCTCAGCTCCCGGGGTTCACCTGCTGCATGCGGGACAGCTTCCGCACGAAAAGGATCCCGAGCGCAGCCGCCGCGATATCGAGCAGATCGGACAGCAGCACGACGCTCGTGGCCTGCTGGAGCGCGTGCGGGGTCTCGGCGTTCTTGTAGAGAGAGGCGCCGGCCCTGTCGACCGCCAAGGCCGCGATCCACGTCGTCCACCAGGCCGTTACCCGTCGGTGTGAGACCTCACGCCGGGCACCGTCCGCCGTGGACTGGGCGCTGGCGTCCCAGACTTCTTTGGCGAAGCGGTACGGCAGCCAGAGATTGCCGATCGGTACGAACCAGGCGCCGACGGCCCACGCCCGGTTCATGGTGCACACGTCCCGGGCGAAACCCTCGGCGTTCACGCGGACGCGGTAGAACCAGACGATGAAGACCGTGGCCGTGGCGAGCGTGCACACAAGCTGTAAGGTGCCGGACAACCCGTAGAGGTCATCGCCCTGCGCCAGCTCGTAACGGGGCGTGGACAGCAGACTGCCCAGCAGCGCATGGATGTTGAGTCCGGCATGGACGGCGAAGACGTCGACGCCGATGACCAGCGCGAGCAGCACGGTGACCGCGTTCGCGAGCGCTTTGGGCGACCGGACCACGGAGCCTCCGGCAGTTATGTCGGCAGGTAAGCCGGCAGAGCCAGATGACATGACTGAAACCCCCATAAAAATGAAAGAGTCCGCACTTGGGCGGGCATCAGGTGACTCTATGTCATCTTCTGGGCACGGTGCGCCGAACTTTCTGAAGGCCCTCCCGAATGCGGGCTGCACACACGGACGGTGAGGCCGGGTGCGCGCCCAAGCTGTCCCGGCCGGGCCATCCGGCAGCGCGAAAGCCGTAACGCCGGGTTATCCACAGGAGGGATCCTCCGGAACCGCGGACGGCGCATTCGCCCTACCGTCGGAGACATGCACGGAGGACTGCCGTTCATCGGCATCAGCACCATCTTCTACGGCGTGATCGGACTGTTCACGGTCGTAGTCAGCGCGATCCGCAAGACAGGGGGAGACCGAGTTGCACACCATCACCGTCATCGTGCCTGCTCACAACGAGGAGGAGGGACTGCCCGCCACGCTGGAGTCCCTCGCGTGTCAAACGGTCCGGCCTGACCGGATCCTGGTCGTGGACGACGCTTCCACGGACCGTACGGGCGAGGTGGCCGCGTCACACGGCGTCACCGTGCTGCGCCCGCCGCACAATCTCGGCAGCAAGGCCAAGGCCCAGAACTACGCCCTTCCGCACTGCACCACCGACCTCGTACTGGCCGTCGACGCGGACACCGTCCTCGCACCGGACTACATCGAGACCGTCGTGCCCGTCTTCGACGACCCCGATGTCTCGGTCGCGGCAGGCACGGTCCGCACCCGCCGAACCCGCACGGTCTGGGAGCGCGGACGCTCCACCGAGTATCTCTTCGGGTTTCACTGGCACCGCCCCATCCAGGCCCGTGCCAACAGCCCCATGGTGTGCTCGGGTTGCTGCTCCGTCTTCCGCCGCGACGACCTGATGGCCTTCGGCGGATTCCCCGAGCGGACCATCGTCGAAGACATGGATTACACCTGGTCGCAGCAGATCGCCGGCAGACGCGCCGTCTACGTCTCCGACGCGGTCGCCCTCGCCGCCGACCCGGAAGACCTCACCTACCTGCGCAAACAGGTCTGGCGCTGGATGGCCGGCTTCTGCCAGAACGTCCGGCTGCACCTCGGACGGTTGGTCGTGCACAAACCGCTGCTGGCGGTCTGGGTGCTCCTCGCCCTCCTGGAGATCCTGACCGCACCGCTGTGGTGGGCGACGCCGTTCGTCATCATCGCGACAACCGGTCAACCACCCGCGCTCGCCTTCCTCTGGTGGGCCGGAGCCGAACTCCTGCTGACCACACCACCACTCATCTACGCCGCCCGTCGCCGCAAACTCCCGCTGGCGAGCGTGCTGTTGAACATCCCTTGTGTCTACGCGACCAAGGCCGTCAACCTCGTCTACGCCTGGAAGGCCCTCGTCGTCGAACTGCTACTGGTGCCGCTCCACCTGGCACGGGGCCTCACGGTCTACGAGAAGGGACGGGCCGATACTGCGTCGGTGCGGACGGCGCTCGCCGGCGGGTGAAAACACGCTACGACGATGACGGGTGTCAACCGCCCCTTCTTGTCGATGAATCACAAGGGCGCGTCTGCGGCGATGATCTCCGCTTCGTCGGCTGTAGTGTCGCTGACTGTACGGGCATGCGAGGGGGCTGCTCATCGCCGACCGTTGCTGTCAAGACACCCAGAGGCCCCTCAGGGGCAATCCCGAGGGGCCTCTGCGGCTTTTTGTCGAGCAGCGATCTATGGTGCTGGCCCGACTCCATGAACCGTGCTCGGCTATTGGCCGACTCGCACACGATTACCGGCGAATGCTCCACATGACATCACGTTCCTCAATTCCTCCTTGAGGTCCGAATGGGTCATCTCCACCATGCAGAGCGGTGATTCTTCCGCACCATACAAACCCTGAACCGCTTCTGGAGCGAAGGGAGGCGCAGAGATATCGTCCCCTCCAAGTGGAGGCCACTCCTGAGAAATCCAGAATCTGCTGAGCTTCATTCTCGCCTGCCGGATGAAGCTCAATCGATTCATGGTGAGTCACCAGTTGCATGGCCTTCGCATCTTCGAAGAGCAGGTCCAGGCACCCGGCGTCTGGACTGTCAGGGACTGCGCGAAGGAGCAGCTGAGAGTGGCCAACGCCATAGCGTCAGGCCGTGAAGGTGCGTTCAGACCTGAACAGGATCGCGGAACTGGCAGCGCCATCCGAATGGATTGTCAACCGGGCGACCTCCTCGATACCAGGTAGTCCTATCCCATGCGTGTGGACTCTGGCTGACTTGGTGCTGCTCCCAGTCCGTCAGCCTTTCGAAGTGACCCGGATCGGCCGACTTACCCGCACGCGCGGAGGTGACGGGATCACAGATCCCATTCAGGTTGAACGATATGTGTGTGTGCGGGATTCTGGAGCGAGAAATGACTCCAGCTTCTTGTGCCGAGCGCCACTCCCCGGCCATTCTTTGTCAGTAGCCGCCCCTGCTCCATTCCGAACTCATCGAGCGCGTCTGGATTTCCATCCGCCTTCTGTAGGCCTGGAGCGATGTGATCGCAGGATGAGTTATGCACCAGTACCGACGTGCCTCCTGCCATCACGTAGTACGTCGGGTCCGCGACCCGGCGCCGAGCAGCGTCATTCGCCGAGCGCGACCGGGCCGAGGCCGGACGGCAGCTGGTGCGCGGCCAGTTGCACGGCCTCGTGCGCCGTGGCGAACCGGCCGAGGTCCGGAGTGATGAAGCCCCTGCCCACCCCGTACATGCCGTCGCTGCCCGCGGTCAGGCACGGTCCGACGATGGTCAGGCGAGGGCGGGTGGTGGTCGAGAAGCGCAGCGCCCAATGGCTCGTGAACGGGTAGAGGGCGCGCAGTGCCGGCTCGGCGTGCGTTGCCTCGATCAGGGCTTGGTACGTCACCTGCCAGACGTATTCCAGTTCGCGCGCCTCCTGGCGCATGCTCTGCCACTCGGATTCCGTCAGGCGCGCGGGTTCGGGGCCGGGCACCTCGAAGCGTCCGGTCAGGTGCACGAAGGTGCCGCCTGTCGGATGTCGTTCAGGGCCGCCCCGGCCCACCTCCGCCTGCGCGGAGAGGACGCAACGCCGACCGACTCCCTGGATGGGGAGACCGGCTCACCTCCGCTCGCGCGGCGAGGACGCCGTGCCGGTATCGGCATGGGTATCGCCGACCACGCTGCCCCCGTACGCGCCTGCGGGGCACGAACGGGAGCAGTGCCGGTGAGTCGCTCAGGAATCCTGGAGGGCACGGAACGAGTCGAACCAGACGGTGGTCCGTCCGACCCTTCCGTTTTCCTCCCTGACAGTGCGGTTCGCGTACAGGGGGTTGAGGATCCACGGCTTCTTGTCAGCGTCCCAGCCCGTCTGCATCGATTCGATCTGGGCCACCCCGTAGGTGGCCACCGCGAGCTTCCCAGTCTCCCGGAACATCTGCACCTGCTGCGTCAGATAGTCCTTGTGGGATGCGAACCACGGACTCATCGCGAGGAAGTCGTCCCACCTCTTCTGGGGGAAGGGCTTCTCGAACGCGTTGCCGATCACCTGCCACACCCGGGTGTTCGGGGGCACCTTGTACTTCTCGGCATAGCCCGCCGGGACCTTGTCGCTCATGTGGTTCTCCCAGTGCTGCACCAGGGAGAACTCCGTGACGAGGAACTTCTTGCTCTCGTCCAGGCGGGACACCACGTACTGGACGTACCTGCCGGCCGCCTGCAAGGAGTCGACGTGCGGATGGATGTCGAGGCCCTCGATCTCCGGCTTCCTGTTGACGAAGCCGACCCACCGCTCGGTGGCCTTCGTGCGCCCTTCCTTCGCGTCGAGGCGATTGAGCGCCCCCATGTACAGGCGGGTCTTGCAGCCCTGCGGGAAGTTCTTCCTGCGGTAGGCGATGACGTGTTCGGCGACGTGCTCGTAGAACACATTGAGGCGCGCATCGCGCTCATCTTTCATGGTCTCGAGGAAGGGCTCGTTGCCGATGGTGAGGATGTCCATCTTCCCCATGACAGCGTGCAGCACCCGGTCCACGCGCTTCAGCTGCGCTCCCATCTCCTCGCTGCCCACCTTGGGAAGCGACTGCCCGAGAGCCAGGAAGGGGAACTTCAGTGACAGGATCGTCCTGAAGTCGTTCCCGCTCGCGTCGAGAAGCCTGGCGATGGACCGCTGCTGGGCCGGGGCATGTGTGTCGAAGTAGTCCGTCATCGGGACGAAGCCGCGCACCCACTTCGCCGAAAGGGCCCTCACCTGGGCGAAGTTCATGTCGGAGGGGTCCTCGTTGAAGTTCACCCCGAGCGCGCCGTTCGGCGCCTCGCCCGTGGGTGCGCCGCCGCCCTTCGCGTCCGGCTGCACACTCCCCTCACCACCCGACTGCTTACCCCCCGTAGAACTGCACGCCGCTGTGAGGAGGGCCGCGCCGGACACTCCCAGCAGCCGGCGACGCGAGGTCGGCCTCGCGGTGGCGGGTGTACCGGACGTGTCGGGCCGCGCGGACGACTCGTACCGCATTGCTGTTCTCCGATTCTGGTGAAGTCGTTGGCCGGCCGTCGTCCCCGACCGGCTCGTCTGTGGCGCGCCTTCGGGCGGAGGTCGCTGAACTCCCTTTGCCGACAGGCAGCTTCATCCTCCATGCGACGTCCCGGCGTCGGTCCGTGCATGATCAACGTAGTTCATCGGAATCAGAGCACGGGCTCGGCTCCCCCTGCCGGAACAGCATGCGGACCCGCTGGGGACGCCGCCGTATCGGAGCCCGAGCAATGCCATCGATGCACTCCCGGATGCACCGGAATCCGGGCAACGCCTCACCCCTCGCGCCACTCGAGGGCTTCCATCAGGCGTCGGGACGCACCCTCGTCGGATTCTGGACCCTGGAAGTACACCTCGCCCTCCGCCCGGGCGTAGGGCAGCCGCCCGCCCCACCGGCACCGACGGCCTTTACCTCGTGCTCTCCACGGGAGCGAGCGCTGGTCCCGCGACGTGCAGACCTGGGCCCGGCTGGGCCGTACCGCCCGACCGGACCGGCCGACCGTGGTGATCGTCGCCGCCTTCCTGGAGGAGGTGTATGCAGAGCTCGCTCCCGACCGCACCGACGCGGTCTCCGCCGGCCTGGACGCCACCTGACACTCCGGATCCGCCGCGTACGAGGACGCCCAGCGCACCCACGGGCAGCAGCTGCACGCCCGCCGGGTCGGGCTGGAGCGCGACAAGGACCGCAACCACGACGAAAACGAGCGTCTCAAGGACCCACATCATGGTGACGAGGAAGCGGCTCCGGGAGTCCGTCCGGTTGTTTCCGTCCTGGTAGTGGATGACATCGCCGCCCGGCTCCCAGAACGTCTCCCCGGCCTTGATCACCCGCTCCGGCTCACCTTCCAGCTCGAAGAGCATCTCCCCCTCCAGCATGTAGCCGAAGGCAGGTCCCGAGTGCCGGTGCGGAGGGGTGCCGGGATCGCCGGGAGGGAACTCGACGAGAACCGTCGTCGCCTCCGCCCCCTCCGGAACGAACGGCGGTTTCGCCGATTGCAGCACGGTGAGCGCCGTTTTCCATGCTTCCGAGCGCGGTTGACTCTCGGCGCTGCCTGCCACCTGTTCGTTGTCCGACATGGTGAGGTCTCCAGTGGCGGGCCGGCCGGGTCAGGCGAGCCAGTCGGTGTAGTGGGTGGGCGCGATGCGTGCGTCGCCCTTGGTGGTGAGCACATCGCCGTCGACGGCGGCGAACATGCCGGCGGTGTCGTCGGTGACGACCGTGCGGCCGTCGGGCCGGGCGTTCAGGGTGATCCGGCCGAGTTCGTCGAGGGGATGAACGTCGGGCCCGCCGACGCTGAGGGTTCCGTTCAGAGGGGTACCGGCGGCGACTTCGGCGACGGTGTCGGAGACGTCCTGGGCGGCGATCGGCTGGAGTGGGGTGGTGGGCAGGCGGATGGTGTCGCCCTCGGTGGTCCAGGACATGAAGGCGTCGATGAACTCCATGAACTGGGTGGCGTGGACGATCGAATAGGGGATCGGCCCGGCCTTGAGGATGTCTTCCTGCAAGACCTTGGCGCGGTAGTAGGCGAGGTCGGGCACCTGGTCCGCGCCGACGATCGAGAGGATGACGAAGTGCCCCACCCCGCCCTTGTGGCCGGCGGCCAGGAGGTTGTCCATCGAGGTCCGGAAGAAGGCGGGAGAGGCGTCGTCGAAGGTCGGGGAATTCGTCAGATTGACGATGCAGTCCGCTCCGGCCACCGCCTCCTCCACGCCCTGGCCGGTGATCACGTCGACACCTGTGGTCGGCGAGTGCGGCACGGCCTCGTGCCCGGCGGCGTTCAGCTTCTTCACGACCTGCGACCCGATCAGACCGGTACCGCCGATGACTGCGAACTTCATGGGTCACCTTTCGTCGCGCACCGATAGGTCATGCGTCCAGATTGCGGCGGTGCAGTGCACGGCGCACGCTGGGCCGTGCACTCCCGCGGGTATGCCGGTGGCGCTGCGTGCTTACGGCATCGCTGATGGCCAGTCGGCGTCCTTCGTCGACAGCGTGCGCCCGGCCGCCGAAGTGGTCCGAGCGATCGGCGACGAGGCTGAAGCAATCCTGGACTCGCGGCCTCGCTCGCTACTCGGCCGACGACAACCTGATCGGCGTCGCACCCGGCCCCCGATGGGACGGGCTTCTTCTTCAGGGTCAGCTCGGCGGAAGGGCCACGCAACGCGAGCGCAGTGCGTCGGCGGACCACCGGATACCCGCTGCGGCTCAGCTCCGACGGCGGCGACGGCAATGGCGTCAGCCATAGCCCTGGCGCTGCACGGAGCCCGGCGCCAGGCGACCAGCGGGACATTCGGCCAGAGCGTGAGCAGCCGGTAGGCGGGAACGGCCGAGGCGGCGGCGCGCCGCCACGCCGAGCGCGCCGGTGAGAAGGAGGGCCAGTTCGGCAGGGTCGGACGCGATCCCGGCCACGGTCGGCGCGGCCGATCAACGTCATAGCTCCGGGTCGACGTACATGCAGGCCGTGGGCGGATGCATGGTTGGTCATCGGTATCAGTCGACGGCCTTCAAGTCGCCCAGCGCGTCACCGAGGTTGCGTTCGGTACGGCCACGGCTCTGGAAGCCCCGCGTGAACAGCTCTGCCATGCGTTGCTGCGCGGCCTCTCCCCGCACGAGCTGCTGGAAGAGGGCGGCATCCGCGCGTACATCGGCCGGAGCTGGCAGGGTGATGGCGGCTTTGGCTGCGATCAGTGCATCGCGGGGGAAGTCCCCTATGCGCGCGGCAAGGCCGGCCACGAACTCGTCCAGCGCGGCGTCGGGCACCGCGCGGCGATCTCCTTCCAACCGCCGCGCACGATCAGGGAGTGGCCTCGACACGATCCGGCCAGATACCCCTTCCAGTCTCTCCTCGATCACCCACGGACGCCCACGCAGCCGCACAGCCCCACAGCCCCGCAGCATGTGAGGTGACGGGAGCGGGTCAGGCGGGAACGATCAGATCGATCCCGTAGGCCGCGACCGCGAGGCAGGCAGCGAAGCACAGCACGGCGGCGACAGATGCCACCTTCTGGTGCCGGTCCGGGGACCTGTCAGGGGCGGGCTCCCCGTGTCCGGCGCGGGCCCACGCGGCCAGGCCGAGCGAGAACATCACGACGACCACCACGGTGATCCCGAGGCTGACTCCGAAGACCCCGGCCAGAGTGCCCCAGCCGATGCCCATCCCGTTCCTCCTTCCGCTTCCGCTGCCGCTGCCGCTGCCGTTGCCTCAGCCGCTGCCGCTGCCTCCGCCTTTTCCTCGGCAATGGCCCGCCCGGTAGGGCCGGTTCAGGCGGCCGACCTGACAGTGGGCTCCGCCGTGCTTGCCGGCACCTCATTGACGTTCTCCGGGCTCACCGGGCGGCGGCGCGAGAGCACGTAGAAAGCCGCCGCGGCTGCCAGGGCGACACCTGCCACCAGGGCCACCCCCACATCGCCCCGACCGGCCACCCACGCTGCCACGCCTCCCACGGCGGCCGCGGCCGGCAGCGTCAGCAGCCAGGACACCGCGATCCGCCCTGCGACGCCCCAGCGCACGTGTGCCAGCCTGCGGCCCAGCCCCGCGCCGAGGATGCTGCCCGTGCACACCTGGGTGGTCGACAGCGCGAAGCCCATGTGCGACGAGGCGAGAATCACCGCGGTCGCGCTGGTCTCGGCGGCGAAGCCCTGCGGGGCCTGGATGTCGGTGAGCCCCTTGCCCATGGTCCGGATGATCCGCCAGCCGCCCGCGTATGTGCCCAGGGAGATCGCCAGCCCCGCGCTCAGCACCACCCACCAGGGCGGCCCCGCGCCATGGCTGAGCACCCCGCTCGAGATGAGTGCCAGGGTGATGACCCCCATCGTCTTCTGGGCGTCATTGGTGCCGTGCGCCAGCGCCACCAGGGACGCCGACCCGATCTGGCCCGCGCGGAAACCCTTCCCGACGGTGCGGCGCGAGGTCCTCCGGGTGATCATGTAAGCGAGGTAGGTCGCCAGCAGCGCTATCGCGCAGGCCACGACCGGCGAGGCCACCGCAGGGAGCACGATCTTCTCGATGATCGCGCCGAAGCGCACCGCGGAACCCCCGGCCCCCACCCATACCGCGCCGATCAGCCCGCCGAACAGGGCGTGGGACGAGCTGGAGGGCAGCCCGAGGAGCCAGGTGACCAGATTCCACAGGATCGCCCCGATCAGCCCGGCGAAGATCATTACCAGGGACACTTCGTTGTCTTGGACTATGCCGCCCGAGATCGTCTTGGCCACCTCCGTGGAGAGGAAGGCTCCGCCCAGATTGAGCAGACCCGCGACGGCGACGGCGACCCGGGGGCTCAGTGCCCCGGTGGCGATGGAGGTGGCCATCGAGTTGGCGGTGTCGTGGAACCCGTTGGTGAAGTCGAAGGCCAGGGCGGTGAGGATCACGGCCACGAGCAGGAAGGAGACAGATGCCATCCCGGTCCTCCACGTCGAGGGCGGTCCGGCCGCGTGGGCCTGCCGGCCCATGTATGCGAACCGCCGGTCCCCTCCCACGCTAAGCGCCGCTCCGGAGTGCCGCCAATGCGACGGCGCAGGCCGGTTGCCGGCGGCCGGCTGCGATCAGTGCCATGCCGGACTCAGCGACGGGCGTTGACCGGATACGTCGACCTCGGAGCCGCGAAGCATTGCTGTGGTTCCCTGGCTCCTCGTCTACGTCTGGAAGGCCCTCGTCGTCGAACTGCTACTGGTGCCGCTCCACCTGGCGCGGGGCCTCACGGTCTGCGAGAAGGGACGGGCCGATACCCGCCCGGGGCCGACGGCTACTGCTACGGCCTGAAGCGGAAGGACCTCTGCCGAGACGCCGGCCGCGGGTGGCTGCGGCCGGCAGTCGGGGAGCGCCCCGTGCGGCGGGAGTTCGGCCCGCAGCGCGAGTTCGGGGATCCCCGTCCCCTCACCGGCCGTGTTCCGCGCGCCGGGTGCGGTGGCGGCGTACGGCGCCGTGCTCGGCTCCGTCTGCCACCAGTTCTCCGCGAGGACCTCCGCCGGGACCGATGTCCCACTGACCGACGTCCCGGTGGCCGGCATCCCGGTGACCTACGTCAATGGGCTGTCAGCTGTGTTCGTCGTTGCCGCGGGCATCGGACTGGGGAGCGGGGCCCTGGCGTTCTGGCTTCTCAAGTCACAGCGCTCTGCCGTGCAGCCGGCGAAAGCAGCCCCCGTAACGGGCGGGCCCTGGCGGCGGGCCATGGCTTCGTCCCGGCTTCGCCCCAGGGAGGCAGGTCGCCGCCCTCTCCGCTTCCCTTCCGCTCCTCTCCCTAGCGCTCTGACCGGGAAGGTTCACCGGGTCGCGGGCAGGACCGAGTGGATGGGGTCTCAATCTGGTGGGACAGGTATCGGGCACCGCGAAAACGGTTGGACAGGTCCTGGACGCTCCACGACGATTCGCGCTGTGACAGACAAAGCCGAGCGCCGGACCCCGGTCCCCACCAGCCCGAAGTCCGTACGATTTGTTGAGTTGTCGAGCACGGCCATGACCGCCTTGCTGAACGACGATCTGGCTCAAGCCAGTGCGGAAGCAGGTGTCGCTCTCACCGAGTACTTCGTCACCGACACGGCAAAGTGGGTGTGGCAGTACCGGGTCAATCAGCTGACCGCGGACCCGGGTTGCGCGGGGTGGCTCACGCAGACCGTGGTAGCCGAGCCGGAAGGTGCCGTCGTGGGGTATGCCGGGTTCCACGGGCCGCCGGATGAGGCGGGCATGGTGGAGCTCGGTTACTCCGTGGCCCCCGTCCACCGTCGTCAGGGCTACGCCAGGGCGATGCTGACCGAGTTGGTACGTCGGTCTGTTGCCGAAGCCGGAGTCAGGACCGTGCGGGTGACGGTCAGTCCTGACAACGCCGCATCCCTGGCCACGATTTCCGGGTTCGGCTTCGTGGAGGTCGGAGAGCAATGGGACGAGGAAGACGGCCTCGAAACCGTATTTGAAGTCCCTGTCTGATCAAGCAGCTGCCGGAAGCGGTCGGCCTCCCCAGCGGATGCTTTCTCGCTGCGGACGCGGGCACGTTCGCGGCGTTCGGCGGCCAGGACATCTCGGTGGCGGGCGCTGGCGTCGCGCCAGCGGAGGTAGGCGATCACCGGCACCCGGTTCCCGCCGGCCGAGGCCAGCAGCATCATCGCCCGCCGGTAGCGCACCGAACTGGTACTGCCCCGGCGCACGATCCGCTGCAGCCGCTGCCCCTCCAGATCGGTCAGCCGTGCGTACACGGACAGGCTCGGCCACCGCACCTCCAGCAGTCGGATCGGACCTCACAACACATCCAACCGCTACGACCACCAACCCGGCGAACCTTCCCGGGCAAGCACTAGCCCCGCCCGCAAACCGTCGCCGGCACCGCCACCGGACCCGGCGCCCCGCCGTTCAGTTCGGCCAGCGAGGCGTCCAGTGCCTCTACCAGATAGTCCTGCTGAGCGGATGTCAGCAGGGGATGGCAGGGGAGGTTGAGGTGCTGGTCGAACCAGCTGCGTTCGGCGACCGGGCACTCGCCGCGCAGATGTCCCCGGTGGCGCCATTGGGGCAGCAGATGCTGGGGGAAGTAGCGCAACTGGATCTCCACGCCCCTGCGGTCCAGGGCCAGTACGAGGCGGTCGCGCAGTTCCTGGTAGCCGGCGAAGCAGGTGTAGAGGTGGTAGGCGTGGTCGCTGTGCGGGGCCGCTGACTGTGGCGTGATGAACGGGTAGCGGGCGAGCACCTCGTTCAGCCGCTCGGCGAGCGCGCGACGGCGGCCGACGGCGGCCCGGAGGCCGGTGAGCTGGGCCTGGCCGAGAGCCGCGACCACTTCCGGCATTGTCGTGTCGCTGCCGGGCCGGCGCACATAGCCGCGGTGAAGGGGGGTGGGGTGGGCAGCGCGGGGCAGCACGATCGGCTCCGTCGCACCGCCCGGCGCGGTGCGTACGCTCCGGGTGTCCTTGTCGGCGGCGCGCAGCCGGTGCAGCCGCTCGGCCCAGTCGTCCCGGTCGCAGGTGATCAGGCCGCCCTCGCCGAGCATGCTGCTGTTCCTGGTGTTGCGGAGGCTGAAGGTGGCGAGGTCGGCCAGCGCACCGGGGCTCCGACCGCGGTAGCGGGCCCCCAGTGCATGGGCGCAGTCCTCCAGCACGACGAAGCCGTGACGCCGGGCCAGCGCCATGATCGTGTCCATCTCGGCGGGGCAGCCGCCGTAGTGCACCAGCAGCAGTGCCTTGGTACGCGGGGTGATCAGCGCTTCGAGCGCGGCCGGGTCGATATTGAGGGTCGCCGGGTCGATGTCACAGAACCGGACCTGTACGTCGTAGTCGGACAGCGGCTGGACGGTCGCCCGGTGGGTCTGCGGGGTGGCGATCACCTCGTCGCCGGGCGCCAGGCCGAGCAGGCGGACTGCCAGTTGGAGGGCGACCGTTCCGCTGGTCACCGAGATCGCATGCCTGCTGCCGACCGTCTCGGCGAAGGAGCGCTCGAACCGTTCGCGCCGCGATCCGGCCGGCTGCGGAGTGCTCTCGTGGACGAGTTCGGTCAGTACGGCTGCCTCGGCGTCGGCCGAGATGCTGCCCCGCTTTCCCCAGGGCACGACGTAACTCTTGTCCAGCATCTGTTCCCCCAGGTGGTCTTCGGCCGCACCGGTGGGTGCTGTTCCTATGACAGTCGAGGGAGGGACGCTGTTGAAGAGTCAGCGGTGGTCAGCAAGGTCAGTTAGGTCAGCTTCTTCGTCCGGCACCGGGTCCGGCCCCCGTTCCCCGCGGGCGGTGGCGCCGTGCTGCCGCGCGGGACGAGTTCGGTCGGCAGCACGATGTGCCGCTCCTGCGCGCCGTCGGAGTCGTCGATCACGGACCGGGTGAGGCGGACGGCGGCGCGCCCGAGCTCCACGGCGGGCTGGGCCAGTGTGGTCAGGCCCATGACATCGGCCATGACGTGGTCGTCGAAGCCCATGACCGAAACCCGCCCCGGTACCGGAACGTTGGCCTCCCGCAGGGCCGCCAGCAGCCGGAACGCCATGTCGTCGGTCTCGGTGAACAGCGCGGTCGGTGGTTCCTGGAGGCTCAGCAGCCGCCCCACCGCGGCGGCCATACCGGTGCCCTTCCAGCCGGGCACGCTCATCACGAGCGACTCGTCGTGTTCCAGGCCCGCTTCGGTGAGGGCCCGCAGGTGCCCGGTGAGCCGGTTCTTGCTGCTCCAGGCGAAGCCCGTGGTGTCGGACGTCTGGAGGAACGCTATCCGCCGGTGCCCGAGGTTGATCAGATGGCGGGTGCCGCGCAGGGCGGCGTCCTCGTCGTCCACGTAGACGCTGGGCCGGCCGGGCGCGTGCTGGCTGACGAAGACGAGGGGCATGCCCAGGTCGTCCAGGCGGGCGCGTTCGGCGGGGGAGAGCGAGAAGCTCACGACGAGGAGGGCGTCGGCGTTGCGGCGGGCGGGCAACCGGTCGAAGAAATCGGCGCGTTCGTGCACATCGGTCACGCTGTAGACCAGCAGATCGAGGCCGGCCTCGCGCAGCGCGGGAGCCATGCCGGACAGCGCCGAACTCAGGAACCACGATGCCAGGTTGGGCATCAGGACGGCGACTCTTCCCGTACGGCCGGTGGCCAGGCTGGAGGCGCTGCGGGTGATCGCGAACGAGAGCTCGCGGGCTGCCGCTTCCACCCGGGCGCGGGTCGTGTCCGAGACCGTCGACAGCCCGCGCAGGGTGCGCGAGACCGTGGACACCGAAACCCCCGCCCGATGGGCCACATCGGCCATCGTGGCCTCGCTCTGCGCTGAGGACATGCCGGGACGCTAGCACAAACAGGCGATGACAGCGTTGCCAGGAGATCTTCCCGGAAATCTGTTGTTCACGAGGCGTTGACCTGACGACAAGGCCACTTCTAGCCTGCAAGCGCTGTCATCGATGGCAGCCAAGACGTGAGGAGCACTCATGGCCTTGAGCCGCAGAACCCTGCTTGCGAGCGGCCTCGCCGCCGGAGCCGGGCTCACCAGCGGTTGCGCGGGCAAGCCCTTGGACGCCCTGTTGACCCAAGCCGCCCAGGTCCCGCGTACCCCGGCCACGCTCACCTGGTGGGTGTCCGAAATCCCCTCCCGGAACGGCCCCGTGGTGGCGGACCTGATCATCCGCGCCTTCGAGCGCCGTCATCCGCAGATTCATGTCCGAAAATCGAACGCCCTCAGTACCACCGACAGCAATCGCGCCGCGGTCACCACACAGCTGGCGGGCGCCTCACCCACCCCGGACGTCTATCTCGGAGACACCACCTGGCCGGCCCAGTTCGGCGCCAACTCCCTGGCGCTCCCGTTGCAGAAGCTGCTGCCCAAGGACTTCTGGACGGGTTATCCGGCGGCCCTGCGGCGGGTGAGTGAGTACCGCGGCGCCGTGTACGCACTGCCCTTCTTCACCGACAGTGCTTTCCTCTACTACCGCAAGGACCTGCTGGCCAAGCACGGGCGGCCGGTGCCCCGCACCTGGGAGGAGCTGCTGCGTACCGCGCGCACCATCCAGCGGGCGGGGGACGCGCCGTACGGATTCGTCTGGCAGGGGTCCGTTTCGGAGTCGCTGACCTGCAATGTCGCCGAGTTCCTGGCCGACGCCGAAGCCCCTGTGCTGGACGCCGATGGCAAGGTCGCGCTGAACGGGCCGGGCGCGGAACGGGCCTTCGCAATGATGCGGCAGTTCACCGAGACCGGCGTCACGCCCTCCACGGTCGCCACCTATGCGGAGGCGGACTCGCAGGACGCCTTCACCGGCGGCCGCGGCGTCTTTCTGCGCAACTGGTCCTACGCCTGGGGCAATGCGGCCGACCGCGCGGTCTCCAAGGTGGCGGGCCGGGTCGGCGTCGCGCCCCGCCCCGGCTTCGACGGCGGTGGCCCGCGCGGGGTGAGCTGCGCCGGCGGCTGGAGCAATTTCGTCAACCCCAACTCCTCCCACCTCGGGGCTGCTGTCGCGTTTGCCCGGTTCTGTGCCGGTGAGGAGGCGCAGATGATCCTGCTGAAGAACGCCGGGGTGATCCCGGCGCTCGAAGACGTACTGACCCGGCCGGAGGCCCGCGCGGTCGGCGATCCGACGCTCACCGGGGTGCGCGAACTGCACCTGGTCGCCCGGCCGGTGCAGACCCCGTACTACCCCCAGGTCAGCAAGGCGCTCTACACCCGGGCCAACGCGGTGATCGGCGGCCGGGCCACGCCCGCCCAGGCCCTGCGTGCCGCCCGCGCCGATATCCGGACCGCCCTGGAAGGCAAGGCGCTGTGAATGCCATGACATCCTCCGCAACACCCGTGTCGCGGCACCCGGCCCCGGAGCGGACCGGCCCGCGGACGGCGCCGGCACCGCGCGGCGGCGGCCCGGCCCGGGTGAGCAGACGCCGCCGGGCGCGCACCGGCTGGTTCTTCGCCTCCCCGGCACTGTTGGCCATCACCGCCGTGACGGTCTTCCCCGTGCTCTTCTCGCTGCTGCTCAGCTTCGCCGATGTCCGTCTGGAGTACGGCGGATTCCGCATCCTGTCCCTGACGGGCGACCATTACGCCGCCGTGCTGAGCAGCCCGGAATGGCGCCAGGCGCTCTTCTTCACCTTCGGGTTCACCGCGGTCACCGTGCTGCTGGAGCTGGTGCTGGGCACCGCGGCCGCTCTCGTGCTGGAGCGGCTGGGGGCCGCCCGCGGCTGGGTCCTGGCCGTCCTGCTGCTGCCCTGGGCCCTGATCAATGTCGTCGCCGCCCAGCTGTGGGGCTATCTCTACAACGGCACCTACGGTGGGCTGACCTGGCTCTTCCAGCAGATCCTCGGTCATCAGCCGGACATCCTCGGGCAGCCCGCCTCCGCCATGGGCGCCATGGTGGTGGTCGATGTCTGGAAGACCACACCCTTTGTCGCCATTGTCGTCCTCGCCGGGCTGATGCTGATTCCCGGCGACGTCTATGAGGCGGCAGAGATCGACGGCGCCGGCACCTGGACGACGTTCTGGAAGGTGACCCTGCCGCAGCTGCGCCCGATCATGGCCATCGCCGTCCTCTTCCGCATCCTTCAGGCCTTCGGCATCTTCGACCTGCCCTTCGTCCTGACCCAGGGCGGTCCGGGCACCGCCACCGAGTCGCTGGCGATCCTCGGATACAAAACGCTCTTCCAGAACCTCGCCATCGGCCGCGGCGCGGCGGTGGCGACCACCACCGCCGTCATCGTGATCACGTGCTGTCTGCTCTTCCTGCGGGTCTTCAAGACGCAGGCCGACGAAGGAGGGCGGGCATGAACCGCCGTGCACCGGCGTCCGGCATCCGCCGGTACGTCAACGCCGTCAACCTCGGCGGTCTGGCGATCGTCGTGCTGTCGGCGCTGCCGCTGTACTGGATGATCGTGTCGTCCTTCAAGGGCCCTGGCGAGATCAGTGCCGCACCGCCGACCCTGGTGCCGAAGGCGGCGACGCTCGGCAACTACGCGGAGGCCTTCGTCCGCAACGGCATCGGCCGCTATCTGCTCAACAGCGTGCTGGTGGCGTCGGTTTCCACGGTCGCCGTGCTGGGACTGTCCTTCTTCGCGGGCTACGCACTCGCCCGCACCCCGCTGCGGGGCCGCGGCGCCATCATGACCGCACTGCTGATGCTGTCCGTCTTCCCACCGATCGCGCTGGTCGTGCCGCTCTTCCTGCTGGAGCGGCAGCTGGGGCTGCTCAACAGCTACGCGGGCCTGATCGTGCCCTATGTCGCGCTGAACCTGCCGTTCGCCATCTGGATCATGCGCAACTACCTGGTCGGTGTCCCCCGTGAGCTGGAGGAGGCGGCGACCGTCGACGGCGCGGGACCGCTGCGTACCGTCCTGACCGTCATCGCACCCCTGGCCCGGCCGGGGCTGTTCACCGCGGGGATCTTCACCTTCACCGCGACCTGGTCGGAGTTCCTGCTGGCGCTGACCTTCAACAGCGAGGACGGCCACCGCACCGTTCCGGTCGGCATCGCCCTGTTCACCAGCCAGTACACGGTCCCCTACGGGACGCTGTTCGCGGGGGCCGTGGCGGCCACCGTACCCATCGGCGTCCTGGTCATGATCTTCCGCCGCTCGATCGTCTCGGGCATGACCTCAGGGGCGGTGAAGGGATGAGACCGGCGCCCCCGGGGCCCGCTCACCCCGCCGCACCCGACCGCACCCGGCGCCGCACCGCGCCGTATTCCTCCCCCGGCTACCGCTGGGAGGTGCCCCCACGCGACCGCTCTCGCATCGAAAGGCCTCCACGTGACCGCACAGCACCTCGGCTCCGACCGCAACACCACCGACTGGTGGCGGCAGGCCGTCGTCTACCAGGTGTATCCGCGCAGCTTCGCCGACGCCGACGGCGACGGCATCGGTGACCTCCCCGGTGTGACCTCCCGGCTGCCCTACCTCGCCGACCTGGGCGTGGACGCCGTCTGGCTGAGCCCCTTCTACCCCTCACAGCTGGCCGACGGCGGCTATGACGTCGACGACTACCGCGATGTCGACCCGCGTCTTGGCACTCTCGACGACTTCGACGCCATGGTGGCCGAGGCGCACCGCCTGGGCCTCAAGGTGATGGTGGACATCGTGCCCAACCACTCCTCCGACCAGCACCTCTGGTTCCAGGAGGCGTTGCGCGCCGAGCCCGGATCCGCCGCGCGGGAGCGCTATGTCTTCCGTGAGGGCAAGGGCGAGCTGGGCGAGTTGCCGCCCACCGACTGGGTCTCCTGCTTCGGCGGACCCGCCTGGACCCGGCTGCCCGACGGCTGGTGGTACCTCCACCTCTTCGCCCCCGAGCAGCCCGACTTCAACTGGGACAACCCCGAGGTCCGCGCGGACTTCCGGCACACCCTGCGCTTCTGGTCCGACCGCGGTGTCGACGGCTTCCGGGTCGATGTGGCCCACGGCCTGGCCAAGGACCTGGCCGCGCCGCTCCGTGACATCGGTACCGTCGAGGGCTACACGCCGGGAGGCCTGCCCGAGGACGGCAGCCACCCCTTCTGGGACCGCGACGAGGTGCACGACATCTTCCGCGACTGGCGCAAGGTCTTCAACGAGTACGACCCGCCGCGGGTCGCCGTCGCCGAGGCCTGGGTGCGCAGCTCCCGCCGTACCGCGTACGCCACCCCGCAGGAACTCGGCCAGGCCTTCAACTTCGACTTCCTCAAGGCCCCGTTGCGTGCCGGGGAACTGCGCGCCTCCATCGACACCGCGCTCGCCGACGCACGGGCGGCCGGGGCGACCGCGACCTGGGTCCTCTCCAACCACGATGTGATCCGGCACGCCTCCCGGTACGGCCTGCCGGACGGCCGCGACGAGGAGGCCTGGCTGCTCTCCGACGGCCAGGAGCCCGTCCTGGACCGGGAGTTCGGGCTGCGCCGGGCGCTGGCCGCGACCCTGCTGATGCTGGCGCTGCCGGGCTCCGGCTATGTCTACCAGGGCGAGGAACTGGGGCTTCCCGAGGTCGCGGGCCTCTCCCCGGACAGCCTCCAGGACCCGGTGTGGACCCGGAGCGGAGGCCGGCTGAAGGGCCGGGACGGCTGCCGGGTGCCGCTGCCGTGGCGGCGCGAGGGCAGTTCGTACGGCTTCGGCAGCGGGGGTTCCTGGCTGCCGCAGCCGACGGGCTGGGGCGAGTTGTCCGTCGAGGCGCAGCAGGGCGTGGCGTCCGCACCCCTGGAGCTGTACCGCACGGCGCTGGCCACCCGCCGCCGGCTGCTGGCCGACGAGGCCCTGGAATGGGCCGACGAGGGACCCACCGCCGGCCCGGACGTACTGCACTTCCGCCGCTCGGGCGGCTGGGAGTGCGTGGCGAACCTGTCGGACGAGCCCCGGCCGCTGCCGGCCGGCGAGGTGCTGCTGTCCTCCGCACCGGTCACCGGCGACGAGCTGCCGCCGTGGACGACGGTCTGGCTGCACACCACGACGTCCTGATCCCGCGCGCCGTGGGGACCTCTCAGGCGATCAGCGCCGCCAGGTCCCCACGGGCGCGGTCTGCGACGGACCGGTCGTAGCGCCGCAGCAGCAGACGGGCCAGCTCGGGTGCGGCGCCCAGTACGGGGGCGAGGACATCGGCGCGGGCCTCGCGGGCGCCGGCGGCGATCCGGTCCGGGAGAAAACCGGGGGCGATGACGTACGGGGCGACGGCCACCCGGCCGACGCCCTCGGCACGCAGTTCCCGCACCGCGTCGGCCGTACGGGGCAGAGATGCGGAGGCGAACGCAGGTCGCACGGCACACCAACCAGCGGTGTGCCGCCACTCCCGCGCGATTTCAGCGATCACTGCGATCGCCTCCGGGTCCGAGGAGCCCGCCGAGGCCAGGACGACCCCGGTCGAGCGACGGTCGCCGGGCCGCAGCCCGGCCTGGGCCAGCCGGCGCTCCAGCGCGTCGGTCAGCAGTGACGAGGGGCCCAGCACATCGGCCTGGCGGACGGTCAGCAGGGGCAGCCGCGCCGTCGCCTCCCGCAGCACCGACGGGATGTCGGACTTCGCATGGAAGGCACGCGTCAGCAGCAGCGGCAGCGCCACCACCTCCCGGACTCCCTCGGCCGACAGACGCTCCAGCACCCGCGGCACCCGGGGCGCGTTGAAGTCGAGACAGCCGACCTCGACGCGCAGCCCGGGCCGCAGCGACCGGACCCGCGCGCAGAGCGCGGAGACGGTCGCCGCGTGCCGCGGATCGCGGCTGCCGTGGGCGATGACGAGAAGCGTGGGGCGTGCGTCCATGGTTCAGCTCTTCACGAGGAGGCCACGGCTGCGCAGCACCCGGCGTTCGACCGGGGCGAAGATCAGCAGCTCGATGCCGATACCGACGATGAGGATGAGGAGGATCGCGGCGAGCACCCAGGACATGTCCTGGAGCTCACGGCCCTGCTCCAGCAACTGGCCCAGGCCGGTGCCCAGATCGGGCGCGTTGACGATGAGCTCGGCGGCCATCAGGGAACGCCAGGAGAACGCCCAGCCCTGCTTGAGCCCGGCGATATAGCCCGGCAGCGCGGCCGGGAGCAGCACATGCCGGACACCCGCGAGCCCCGTGGCGCCGATGGTGCGGCCCGCCCGCAGGTAGAGCGGGGAGATCTGGTCGACACCGGCCACCAGCCCGTTGGCGATGGACGGGACCGCGCCGAGCAGCACCACCGCGTAGATCGTGGCGTCGCTCAGCCCGAACCAGATGATCGCGGCCGGGACCCAGGCCACCGAGGGCAGGGACTGGAGACCGCTCAGGATCGGCCCGATCGCGGCCCGTACGGCCTTGACCTGGGCCACGATCAGTCCGAGGACCGTACCGATGGCCACCGAGGCCACGAAACCGAGGGCGCCGCGGGAGACGCTGGTCCACACGAAGCTCAGCAGGGTGCCTTCGAGCCACTTCTGCTGAAGCGAGCGGCCGACGTCGACGGGGCTCGGCAGCAGGTAGTGCGGCTTCAGCTCGAAGTGGTAGGCCAGCTGCCACAGCCCGAGCACGATGACGAGGGCGACGAGGGGAGGGAACGCCTTCGAGACGACGGTACGCAGCCACGGCTGCCGGTCGACGACCCGGGATTCGAGGGCGTCGAGCCCGGCCTCCAGGCCGGCGATGTCACCGGCTCCGGGGGCGTTGGTGCCCGCCGTGGTGTCCTTGCCCTTCGCTGCGGTGGTGGACGGGTCCTTGGTCTCAGTGCTGGCCATGGCGGCGGATCTCCCCACGGAGCTGTTCGGTGATCTCGATGGAAAGGTCGGCGACCGCGGAGTCCTCGATGCGGCGCGGCTGCGGGATGTCGACCCGCCACTCGCGGGCGATCTTGCCGGGGCGGGAGGACAGCAGTACCACCCGCTCGGCGAGCCGCACGGCCTCACGGACGTTGTGGGTGACGAAGAGGACCGACAGGTTGGTCTCGCGCCAGATGCGGGTCAGCTCGTCGTGCAGCACATCGCGGGTGATCGCGTCGAGCGCGGCGAACGGCTCGTCCATCAGCAGCAGTTGACTGTCCTGGGCGAGCGCACGGGCCATCGCCACGCGCTGGCGCATACCGCCCGACAGCTCGTGCACCCGCTTGCCGTAGGAGCCCTTGAGCCGGACGAGCTCCAGCAGCCGCTCGGCCTCGTCGCGGCGCTCCGCACGCGGCACCCCGCGCAGCCGCAGCGCCAGTTCGATGTTGCGTCCCGCGGTCAGCCACGGGAACAGCGCATGTTCCTGGAACATCAGGGCCGGCCGGCCGCCCGGCGTCTCGATGGCGCCGGCGGACGGCGCGTCGAGGCCGGCCACGAGGTTGAGGAGAGTGGACTTTCCGCAGCCCGAGGCCCCCAGGAGGCAGACGAATTCGCCGGGCGCCACGTCGATGCTGATGTCGTCCAGGACATGCTGCTGTGCGCCGGTGCGGCCGAACGACTTCGAGACATGGTCGATGCGAGCCGCGTACGGCACGGTGGTGCCCGTGTCCGCCGTGGCGGGCTGCTGCTTGGTGAGCGTGGTGGTCGTCATCGGTGTCACCTCCTGGGGGAGTGCGGTGCTGCGGGCGGGGGTTACTTGCTGCCGAGTCCGGCGTCGTCGACCGGCGGCTTGCCCTGGGACTTGAGCACCTTGTTCAGCAGGGTGAGGTCGTAGATGCCCTTGAGGTCGGGCTTCTTGAGCAGGCCCGCCTTGACGGCGTGGTCGGCCTCCTGCTGGAGGGTGGCGGCCAGCGGGTCATCGGTGACGTCGACGTTCTTGACGGCCGGGTCGATGACGTTGTCCGGCAGTGCCTTGCCGGCGATGTCCGGGGACGAGAGCTTGTCGTTGAGGGCCTTCTTCGCCTCGGCCGGGTGCGACCGGATCCAGGCGTTGGTCTGCACCGACGCACGCAGCACCGCCTCGACGGCCTTCGGGTGCTCCTTGAGGAACTTCTGCGAGACGATCATGTTCGTGATGACGAACTTCCCGTCCTTCCACAGCTTCTTCTCGTCCAGGAGCGTCTTGCCGCCCTCGGCGACGAGCTTGGAAGCGGTGGGCTCGGGCACCCAGGCGCCGTCGATGTCGCCCTGCTGGAAGGCCGTCGGCGTCACCTTGTTGTCGGTGCGCTGGACGGTGACATCACCCTTGCCGGTGGTGGCGTCGACCTTGAGGCCCTTCTCGGACAGGTAGTTCAGCAGCGCGACGTCCTGGGTGTTGCCCAGCTGCGGGGTCGCGATTTTCTTGCCCTTGAGATCGTTCAGGCTCTTGATCTTCTTGGGGTTGACCACCAGCGAGACACCGCCGGAGGCCGAACCGCCGATGATCTTCAGGCTCTTGCCGTGCGACTTGGTGTAGCCGTTGATCGCGGGGGAGGGGCCGATCCAGCCGATGTCGATGGCGCCCGAGTTGAGCGCCTCGATCTCGGCGGGGCCCGCGTTGAAGGGGGCGGACTTCACTTCGGTGCCGCCCAGTTCCTTCTGGAACGCGCCGTTCTGGAGGCCGACCAGGGGGGTGGCGTGGGTGGTGTTACCGAAGAACCCGATCGTGACGTGATCGAGCCCGTCGGTCTTCGCGCCCTTGGGGGCGATACCGGCCGCTGTGTCCTTCTTGGCCTCGGAGCCGTAGCCGCAGGCGCCCAGCGCCCCGGTCAGGAGCGGGACGGTGACGGCGGCCGCGAGCAGGCGGTGACGAACGGCAGACACGGGAGGTGGTCCTCTCGGAGGGCCGGGTCAGTACGCGCCTTCTATGGCGCGCCCGGCAGATCGATGGATCTTCGGAAGGGAGGTGTGGGGGATACGGAGCCGTGCATCGTCAGCGCACACATCGGCCGACTCCGCCCTGCCCGCTGCCCAGGGCGCCGCTGCCGATGCGGCCGCCCTCCTTCGCGAAGGTCGAGAAAACGTCCTTGAGCATGCTCAGAAGTCCCATCCCTCGTCGTCCGCGCTCTCGGCCGGAGCGGCCTCCGCGGCCGCTTCCGCAAAGGCGGTGCCCGCCATGCCCGCGGTCAGCGTCGTGCCGTCCGCCGGGTCGATCAGCAGGAAGGAGCCGGTGCGGCGGGAGTCGGCGTAGGCGTCCAGGGCCAGCGGCTCCGCGGTGCGGACGACGATCCGTCCGATGTCGTTGGCGGCCAGCTCACCGGGCGCCGGGTGCTGGGAGAGGTCGTCCAGCGTCAGCCGGGACGGGATGTCCTTGACGATCGCCTTGACCGTACGGGTGGTGTGCTTGAGCAGCACCCGCTGGCCGACGGTCAGCGGACGGTCCGCCACATGGCAGATGGTCGCCTCGACGTCCTGCGAGACGCCCGGCGCGGTGGCCGTCGGGGCGATCAGGTCACCGCGCGAGATGTCCAGGTCATCGGTGAGCCGGACGGTCACCGACTGCGGTGCCCAGGCGACGTCCACGGCCTGGCCGAGCGCGTCGATCGCCTCGATCGTGCTCGTCCGGCCCGAGGGCAGGACGGTGACGGGGTCGCCGACGCGCAGCACACCGGAGGCGATCTGGCCCGCGTAGCCGCGGTAGTCGGGGTGTTCGGCGGTCTGCGGACGGATCACGTACTGGACCGGGAAACGGCCGGGGTCGTCCGAGGGGTCGGCGACGACGGGCACGGTCTCCAGGTGCTCCAGCACGGTCGGGCCGCCGTACCAGTCCATGTTCGCCGACGGCGCCACGACGTTGTCGCCGGCCAGCGCCGAGATCGGGATCGCGGTGATCTCCGGGACGCCCAGCGAGGCCGCGTACGTCGTGAACTCCTCGGCGATGGCGGCGAAGACGGGCTCGGCGTAGTCGACCAGGTCCATCTTGTTGACGGCCAGCACGACGTGCGGGACGCGCAGCAGGGCGGCGACCGCGGCGTGCCGGCGGGTCTGCTCGACCACGCCGTTGCGGGCGTCGACCAGCACCACGGCCAGCTCGGCGGTGGAGGCGCCGGTGACCATGTTGCGGGTGTACTGCACATGCCCGGGGGTGTCCGCCAGGATGAAGCGGCGCCGCGGGGTGGCGAAGTAGCGGTAGGCGACATCGATGGTGATGCCCTGCTCGCGCTCGGCGCGCAGCCCGTCGGTCAGCAGCGCCAGGTCCGGCGCCTCCTGGCCGCGGCCCAGCGAGGCCCGCTCGACGGCCTCGAGCTGGTCGGTGAGCACCGACTTGGAGTCGTGCAGCAGCCGGCCCACCAGCGTCGACTTGCCGTCGTCGACGGACCCGGCAGTGGCGAACCGCAGCAGCGAGGTGGCACCCGCGTCGACGATGTCCTCAACAGCATTGGTGGTGCTCATGGTTAGAAGTACCCCTCGCGCTTGCGGTCCTCCATGGCGGCCTCGGACATCTTGTCGTCGGCCCTCGTTGCGCCCCGCTCGGTGAGCCGGGACGCGGCGATCTCCGCGATGACGGCCTCGATCGTGTCGGCGTCGGAGTCGACGGCGCCGGTGCAGGACATGTCGCCGACGGTGCGGTAGCGCACCTGCCGGGTCTCCAGGCTCTCGCCGTCCTTGGGGCCGCCCCACCCGCCGGGCGCCAGCCACATGCCGCTGCGGGCGAAGACCTCGCGCTCGTGGGCGTAGTAGATGGCGGGCAGTTCGATCTTCTCGCGGGCGATGTACTGCCACACGTCCAGCTCGGTCCAGTTGGACAGCGGGAAGACCCGGACATGCTCACCGGGCGAGTGCTTGCCGTTGTAGAGCTGCCACAGCTCGGGACGCTGCCGGCGCGGGTCCCAGCCGCCGAACTCGTCGCGCAGCGAGAAGACCCGCTCCTTGGCGCGCGCCTTCTCCTCGTCCCGGCGGCCGCCGCCGAAGACCGCGTCAAAGCGGCCCTTCTCGATGGCGTCCAGCAGCGGGACGGTCTGGAGCGGGTTACGGGTGCCGTCGGGACGCTCGCGCAGCTCACCGCGGTCGATGAAGTCCTGTACGGAGGCCACATGCAGCCGCAGGCCGTGCCGCTCCACGGCGCGGTCGCGGTAGTCGAGGACCTCGGGGAAGTTGTGCCCGGTGTCGACGTGCAGCAGCGAGAACGGCACCGCGGCCGGCGCGAACGCCTTCAGCGCGAGGTGCAGCATGACGATGGAGTCCTTGCCACCGGAGAACAGGATCACCGGCCGCTCGAACTCACCCGCCACCTCACGGAAGATGTGCACCGCCTCGGACTCCAGGGCGTCCAGGTGCGACAGGGCGTACGGGTTGTCGATGTCGTCGGTCACGGCAGCGATGCTGGTCATGCCAGTCCCCTTTCGGTGAGCAGCGTGTGCAGCGCCGCCGCGGACTCCTGCACGGTCTGGGTGTGCGACTCGATGCGCAGATCGGGCGACTCGGGCGCCTCGTACGGATCGTCCACGCCGGTCAGACCGGAGATCTCACCGGCCGCCTGCTTGGCGTACAGCCCCTTCACATCCCGCTCGGAGCACACCTCGACGGGCGTGGCCACATGCACCTCCAGGTAGGGGGTGCCCTCGGTCTGGTGGCGTTTGCGGACGGCCTCCCGGCTGTCCGCGTACGGCGCGATCACCGGTACCAGCGCCTTGACGCCGTTGCTCGCCAGCAGTTCGGCCACGAAGCCGATGCGCTGGACGTTGGTGTGCCGGTCCTCGCGGGTGAAACCGAGGCCCGCGGAGAGGAACTCGCGGATCTCGTCGCCGTCGAGCACCTCGACGCGATGGCCGTCGCCGCGCAGCCGGCCGGCCAGCTCGTGCGCAAGGGTCGTCTTGCCCGCGCTCGGCAGACCGGTCAGCCAGATCGTGGCGCCCGTCATGGATATCTCCTGATGCTCGGTCATCCGTGCAGCCCGCACTCGGTCTTGTTGCTGCCGGCCCAGCGGCCGGCCCTGACGTCCTCGCCCTCCAGTACCCGGCGGGTACAGGGCGCGCAGCCGACGGAGGCGTAGCCGTCCGTCAGCAGCGGGTTGGTGAGCACCCCGTGCTCGGCCACGTACGCGTCCACGTCGGCCTGCGTCCAGCGGGCGATCGGCGAGACCTTCACCTTTTGGCGCTTGGGGTCCCAGCCGACGACCGGGGTGTTCGCCCGGGTGGGCGATTCGTCCCGGCGCAGCCCCGTCGCCCAGGCGTCGTAGGCGGTCAGGCCCTCTTCGAGGGGCTTGACCTTGCGCAGCGCGCAGCACAGGTCCGGGTTGCGGTCGTGCAGCTTCGGGCCGTGCTCGGCGTCCTGCTCGGCCACCGACTGACGCGGCGTCAGGGTGATGAGGTTGACGTCCATCACCTCGGCCACGGCATCCCGCGTCCCGAGGGTCTCCGGGAAGTGGTAGCCGGTGTCCAGGAAGACCACGTCCACGCCGGGGAAGGCCCGCGACGCCAGATGCGCGACGACCGCGTCCTCCATCGAGGAAGTGACGCAGAAGCGCGGGCCGAAGGTCTCGGCGGCCCACGTGAGGATCTCCAGGGCGGGCGCGTCCTCCAGGTCGCGGCCCGCCTGCTCGGCGAGCTGCTGAAGGTCGGCTGCGGTGGTAGTGGTGGTCACGACTCGCCTCCGTCGGGTGCGGCAGGGGTCTTGCCGGTCAGCCCCTGGGCCAGCAGGCCCAGGAACTTCAGCCGGAACGCCCGGCTACAGGACCGGCATTCCCAGGCTCCATGACCTTCCTCGGAAGGCTGTAGGTCCTCGTCCCCGCAGTACGGGCAGTAGAACGGCGCCGCGCGTTCACTCACTTCAGCGCACCTTCTTCCGCACGGGCCGCCCACTGGGCGAACCGCTCGTCGTCCGTGCGCTGCGACTCGAAGTTGCGCAGCACCCGCTCGACGTAGTCGGGGAGTTCGTCGGCGGTGACCTTCAGGCCGCGGACCTTGCGGCCGAAGCCGGCCTCCAGGCCCAGCGCGCCGCCCAGGTGCACCTGGTAGCCCTCGACCTGGTTGCCGTCGTCGTCCAGGACCAGCTGGCCTTTGAGGCCGATGTCCGCGACCTGGATGCGGGCGCAGGCGTTCGGGCAGCCGTTGAGGTTGATGGTGACCGGCTCCTGGAAGTCCGGCATCCGGCGCTCCAGCTCGTCGATGAGCGAGGCGCCCCGGCTCTTGGTCTCGACGATGGCGAGCTTGCAGAACTCGATACCGGTGCAGGCCATCGTGCCGCGCCGGAACGGCGAGGGGTTGACCTGGAAGTCCAGCGCCTCCAGCCCGGCGACGAGCGAGTCGACCTGGTCCTGCGTCACATCGAGGATGATCATCTTCTGCTCGACGGTGGTGCGCAGCCGGTCGGAGCCGTGGTCGGCGGCCAGTTCGGCGATCTTGGTGAGGGTGGTGCCGTCGATCCGGCCGACGCGCGGGGCGAAGCCCACGTAGAAGCGGCCGTCCTGCTGCTGGTGCACACCGATGTGGTCGCGCCACTTGGAGACCGGCTCCTCGGGCGCGGGGCCGTCGGCCAGCTTGCGCTGGAGGTACTCGTCCTCCAGCACCTGGCGGAACTTCTCCGGGCCCCAGTCGGCCATCAGGAACTTCAGCCGGGCGCGGGTGCGCAGCCGGCGGTAGCCGTAGTCGCGGAAGATGCCGACGACACCGGCCCAGACGTCCGCGACCTCGTCCAGCGGCACCCAGGTGCCCAGGCGCTGGGCGAGCTTGGGGTTGGTGGACAGGCCGCCGCCGACCCAGAGGTCGAAGCCGGGGCCGTGCTCGGGGTGGACGACGCCGACGAAGGCCACATCGTTGATCTCGTGGACCACGTCCTGGACGGGGGAGCCGGAGATCGCGGTCTTGAACTTGCGCGGCAGGTTGGAGAACTCCTTGCTGCCGATGTAGCGGTCGTGGATCTCGTCGACGGCGGGGGTGCCGTCGAGGATCTCGTCCGCCGCGATGCCGGCCACCGGGGAGCCGATGATCACGCGCGGGCAGTCGCCGCAGGCCTCGGTCGTGGAGAGCCCGACGGCCTCCAGCTTCTCCCAGATGGCGGGGACGTCCTCGATGCGGATCCAGTGCAGCTGGATGTTCTGCCGGTCGGTGATGTCCGCGGTGCCGCGGGCGTACTGCTCCGAGACCTCGCCGATCGCACGCAGCTGGGCCACGGACAGCCGCCCGCCGTCGACGCGGACCCGCAGCATGAAGTACTTGTCGTCCAGCTCCTCCGGCTCCAGGACCGCGGTCTTGCCGCCGTCGATCCCGGGCTTGCGCTGGGTGTACAGGCCCCACCAACGCATCCGCCCGCGCAGGTCGTTGGGGTCGATGGAGTCAAAACCGGCCTTGGAGTAGATCGTCTCAATGCGTGTCCGCACATTGAGACCGTCGTCGTCCTTCTTGAACTGCTCGTTGCCGTTGAGCGGTGTGTGGTGGCCAACGGCCCACTGGCCCTCGCCGCGGTGGCGTCCGGCCTTGCGGCGGGTCGTGGCAGCTGCGGGGAGTTCGGGGGAGGCGGCCATGGGTGTACGTCCTTCTGGGCGGGCTCAAAAAAAGCGGACGGGGCGCTGGACACCCGCGGTGACCTGCGCAGACATACCGAAAGGCGGCGCGTGGCACACGCGTCGGCAAGGTCTGCGGATCGAGGGGGTCAGCGCGTCCGCAACGGTGGGGACGGCGTGAGGTTCGGTGGTGCTGGGTGCTGCCCGGGGCCTAAGACCCCTGGGGAATACAGCCTCAGCCCGCCCGACAAATGGCGCTGGACATGCGGCCGAGGTCGACGTGCCGCCGACTCACCAAGGCAATTCCAGCTCGAGACATGACGGAAGCGTGTCACGCCGTTCTCCGGCCAGTCCACCGTTATCCAGAGTTTGGACACCTCTGTCCCGCATCGCGAGACGGTGTGGTGTCGATCACTCCCCGGCGGGCGTGCCGGCGGTGGTGGGCCCCGCGCCGGGCCAGGGTCCGGGAGCCGGTACGTCGGGCTCCTCGGTCACCGTGGTGTCGTACAGCCGGAAGCCGCGCCGCTGGTAGTTGGCCATCGCGTGCGGACCGTCCTGGCTGCACGTATGCACCCACACCCGCTCGGTCGGCGCCAGCCCCGGCCACCGCTCGGCCAGGTCCCAGGCCCGCTCGATCCCGTACGCGAGCAGATGCCCGCCGATCCGGCGCCCCCGGAAATCCGGGAGGAGCCCGAAGTAGGTGATCTCCACCGAGCCGTCCGCGTCCGCCGCCAGCTCGATGAACCCGGCGGGGGTGCCGCGCTCGTACGCCACCCAGGTCTCCACGCCGGGGCGCCCGAGGTGCGCCACCCACTGGGTATACGACCACGTCAGCCGGTCGGTCCAGGTGACATCCCCGCCGACCGCCGTGTAGAGGAAGCGGCTGAATTCGGGCGACGGTACCTCGGACCGGATGATACGGACGTCCTGCTCGGCCGCCGGTCCCGTGGCGGGGGACAGATCGGTGCGCGAGGTCTGTTCGAGGTACCACGTGGTGACCGAGAGGCTCATGGGGCCAGCACATCACACCGGGATCCGGGGCCCGGGCGCGGCCCTGGGGGCGGGAGGGGCGGGGGAGCGGGCGGTGCGGCGGGGAGCGGGCGGTGCGGTGGACCGTCGTCCCGAATCGTGAGACACCGGCTCACAGTGTGGGGCGTGGCCGGTGCGGCCGGTGAGGCAGATGCGGCTGATGTGGGCGGGCATCACCGGTGCTCGGGAGGGAGGCGGTCCGGAGACGGGGCCGGATGACGGCTCCGAACGAGGGGCCGAACGGCGAGGCCGGATGACGGGCCCCGGCTACGAATCCGGATGACGTGGTCGGATGTCCGGGGGCGGGACGGCCCTAGCCGGTGCCCGTCATCCGGGCGAAGACCACCACGTTGCCCGCGTAGCCGGAGTCCGCCGAGTAGTCGCCGCCGCAGGTCAGGACGCGCAGCTCGGGGCGTCCGGTGGTGCCGTAGACCTTCCGGGCGGGGAACTTCCGCTTGTCGAAGACCTGGGTGCCGTAGACCTCGAAGACCGCCGTCCGCCCGTCCTCGCGGGTCACCCGGATCGTCCTGCCCTTCTCCAGGGCGCCCAGCCCGTAGAAGACCGCGGGCCCGCTGCCGCTGTCGACATGGCCGACGATGACGGCGGTGCCGTTCTCGCCGGGGGTCGGCGCGTCCTCGTACCAGCCCGCCAAGCGGGGGGCGTCGGCCGGCGGGGCCTTGATCAGGCCGTCCTTGTCCAGGCCCAGCGGCATCAGCGGGGCCGATACCGCGATCGACGGAATCGCCACCCGGGAAGGTGCGGAACGGGACAGCGGCGGCGGCGCGGGGCCGTCGGGCGGGAGGTCGCCGGGGAAGAGCGCGGTGTCCGCGCCCGGCTGCGGCGGCCCGTCCGCCTCACCGGACAGTCCCTGGCGCACCATGCCGATCCCGATGAGCCCGGCCAGCGCCAGCACGCCCCACCTGGGCCGGCGTGCGGCCGCGGGCTCCCCGGGCGTCGCTTCCGGCGGGCCTGTCGGGCTCATCGCTCACCTCCCGTGGCCGCGCGTCCCGGATGCCCGGCCCCGGGGTGCATGGTCCGCTGTCGGCACGCTAGGCGCGCCCCGGGGCGGGGGCGACAGCAGACGGCCGAACGGGTGGCGGGCGCCGCATCGCTGCGACGCCCGCCATGGGCCGTGCCGGCTACGGCGCCGGGAACACCACATCGGCCAGCCGCTCGACCTGGTCAGGGTCCGGGGACCAGCAGTAGAGCATCACCTCGTCCGCGCCGATCGCCCGGAACGCGGCCACCGCCTCGCGGATCTGCGCCCCGGTGGTGAGCAGCCCCTTCACGACATGGTCGGTGTAGCTGCTCGGCTGGTAGTACGCGCGCAGTTCCTGGCGGGCACGGTCGAGGGTCGGCTCCGGGCCGAGCGCGACATTGACCTGGGCCAGCAGCCGCGGCCGGCCCGTACGGCCGGCCCGGGACCAGGCCGCCTCCACCTCACGGAAGAGGCCGTCCATGGCGGGGGCCGGGAGGGCGGCGCCGAGAAGCCGTCTCCCCAGCGGGCCACGCGCTCCATCACGGCGGGCACGAACCCGCCGAACAGCACCTCGGGCCCGCCGGGCCGCGCGGGGGCGGGACCGATCGGGCCGATGTCTTCGGAGAGCGGCTCCCCGGACCAGATGCGCCGCATGGCCGCCAGCTGCCGGTCGAGCCGCCGGCCGCGGGTGCGCAGGTCGACACCGGCGGCCAGATAGTCGTCGTCGCGTCCGCCGATGCCGATGCCGAGGGTGAAGCGCGAGCCGGACAGCAGATCGAGCGTGGCGGCCTGCTTGGCGAGCAGCGTCGTACGGTGCAGCGGGGCGAGCAGCACCTCGGTCTGCAACCGGATCCGGGAGGTGGCGCCCGCCAGGGTGGCCAGCGTGATCAGCGGTTCGGGGTTGCCGAACACCAGCCGGTCGAGCAGGGCGACGGTGGTGAAGGGGGTGGCTTCGGCGCGCCGGGCCCAGCTCAGCAGCTGTGCGGGATCGCCGATGGGAAGGCCGAGGCCTACGGACATGGAAGGTCCTCCAGAAGGACGAACAGGCATGGGTGATCGCGGATTGTCGTGTCGCCCACTCGTTCGGCACCGCGCGTTCGCTGCGCGCGGGCTGCTCCCGTTCTGCGACGTCCTTCTGGAGAGCTGATGTCAGAGTGCCGTCACCCTATGAGGGGGAACGCGCGTCCGCATCCGATTTTCGCCGCCGGGCCCCCCGGGCCCCGGACCCCCGGCCCCTGGACCCCGCTCCCCGGACCGCCCCCCCGGACCGTCACCCCCGCCGCGCCGCCGCCACCGCGGGCGCCGATGACTGCGGCAGCAGCTGAGCCGGCCGCTGCGGCAGCCGGAGCTCCACCTCCACCCCGTCCGCGAAGCGGTACGGCCGGTGCGCCAGGACACTCGCGAGATGGCGGCGCAACCGGGACAGTTCGGCCCGCACCGTGACCGTACGGCTGTCGTCGCCGAAGAGGTCCCGGGCGAGTTCGGCGGCGCTGCGTCCCTGCGGATGCGCGGCGAGGACGAACAGCAGCTCGGCATGGCGCGGGGTCAGCTCGTGCGACCAGCTGCCGGCCGGTCCGCTGACGGTGACCGTCGAGCCGTCCCGCCCGCTGACGTCCAGCACCACCCGGCTCGGCCCGGCGTCCTGCTCCTGCCGCCCGACACGGACCAGCCAGCCGCCGGGCAACGGCTCCAGGGTGCACATGCCGTACCGCGGCAGCCACAGCGGCCCGGCCTCGGGCGACTTGGGCAGCGCCACCCGGTCCTGCGGCGTCAGTCCCGTCACCCCCACGACCCAGCCGCTCGGGTCCACGGCCAGCGCCTGCCCGCCGATCCGCGCCAGCACCGGCGCCGCGCTCGACCGCAGCCGTTCCAGGGACAGATGATGGCGGCTGCGCAGCTCACCCTCGGCGAGCCGGGCGACCGCGGACACCAGCGAGAGCGTCGTGGGGTGGAAGGAGGGCGCCGGACCACTGATGTCCACGATGCCCAACAGGCGCCCGTCGCGCGGGTCGTGGAGCGGCGCCGCGGCACACGTCCACTGCTGGTGGCTGCGGACGAAATGCTCCGCGGAGTGCACCAGCACCGGCCGGCGGGCCACCAGCGCGGTGCCGATGGCGTTGGTGCCGACGACGTCCTCCGTCCAGCAGGCCCCCTTGTCGAAGCCGAGCCGGTCGGCCATCCGCCGCACCGGCGCGCTGCCCTCCCGCCACAGCACCCGGCCCTCGGCGTCGGTGACGACCATGATCTGCTGTGCGGCGTCGGCGGAGGACAGCAGCCCCTCGTTGAGCACCGGCAGCACCGCCGCCAGCTGCGACATCTGCCGACGGCGCTCCAACTCCGCCACGGGCAGCAGGATTTGGGGCCGGTCCCGGTCCGGGTCGACGCCCGAGATCAGCACCCGGCGCCAGGATTCACCGATCACCGCGCGGGGTGTACCGCCGGGCGCCACCTCGCCCGCGAGCACCGCCTCGTGGACCGTGGCGAGGCGGTGCGCGGTGGCGCGGTTGTCCCGGGCCGACCAGATGGCACTGTCGATCGCTCTGTCGCTCACGCTGCTCTCCGTAGTGCCCTGTTCCTCGTCCCTCGGGGTCGTGCCCTTCGTGCCCCTCGTGCGCTCAACGGTCCGCTCTCGAAGCGCCATTGTCCCGGTTGGTCTCCGGGCACTGCAACGCACTGCAACCGTTGTCGCTCATGGCGCGTTCCCGGAAGGCTGGCCGGAGCGGCCGATGGCGTCTCGCCACCGGGGGTTCGCCGGTCACCCGTCGGGGAACCGCCGGTTGTCGCCGGGATTCCGTCGGCCGCCAGGCGCGATGTCGGCACGGCCGGGAGGGGGCTCACCATGGTGGCCGCTCCCTGCGCGTCGTGGTGAGCGCGGTGGACGAAGGGGTGCGTCGCGCACCTGCCGTCCGTCCCGCCGTCCACCACGGGGTCCCCCGGCGGCCCGCGGCCGACGTCCTGACCGCATGTCAGCCGCGGCCGGCCGACGGCCGTGCGGCAGCGCCCGGGACACCCTGAACCGGGAGCGGTGCCGTGTCGGCGCGGCACCGCTCCCTGACCGACGCGGCGGCGGCGACCCCCTGTCCCCGTCGTCCTGCGAGGCGAGGGCCCGGAGGCGACGGGGAGCCGCCGCCGCGTCGGGCCGGTACCGCGCTCAGCCCTCGGCCACCGGCCGCGCCCGCGCCACCACGGCCGCAAGATCCAGCGTGTGCGGCAGCGTCCCGAACGCCGCGCCCGCGTCGCCGCCGAGGCGGCCGGCGCAGAATGCGTCCGCGACCTCGGATGGGGCGTGGCGCACCAGCAGCGAACCCTGGAGCACCAGCGCCATCCGCTCCACCAGCCGCCGGGCCCGCGCCTCGATGCCCTCCAGATCGGCGAGCTCGGTGAGCATCCCGGTGATCGCCCGGTCCAGCCGGTGATCCGCGCCCCGCGCCGCCCCGATCTCGGTCAGGAACGCGTTCAGCGCCTCGGGTTCGCGCCGCAGGGCCCGCAGCACGTCCAGCGCCTGGACATTGCCGGAACCCTCCCAGATCGAGTTGAGCGGGGCCTCGCGCAGCAGCCGCGGCAGCCCCGACTCCTCCACGTAACCGTTGCCGCCCAGACACTCCAGCGCCTCGGTCACCATCGGCGTGCAGCGCTTGGTCACCCAGTACTTCGCCGCCGGCACCGCCAGCCGCAGAAAGTGCCGGTCCTGCTCGGTGTCGGCGTCGTACGCCGCCGCCAGGCGCAGCGCGAGGGTGGTCGCCGCCTCCGACTCCAGCGCCAGATCGGCCAGCACATTGCGCATCAGCGGCTTGTCGATCAGCCGGTCGCCGAAGGCCTCCCGGTGCGCGGTGTGGTGCAGCGCCTGCGCCACCGCCTGCCGCATCACCGCCGCCGACGCGCTGACACAGTCCAGCCGGGTCGCCGCGACCATCTCGATGATCGTCTCCACCCCGCGCCCCTCCTCGCCGACCCGGCGCGCCCAGCTCTCGCCGTCGAACTCGACCTCCGCGGAGGCGTTCGAGCGGTTGCCGAGCTTGTCCTTGAGCCGCTGGATACGGAAGGAGTTGCGGCTCCCGTCCGGCAGCACCCGCGGCAGCAGAAAGCACGTGAGCCCTCCCGGCGCCCGGGCCAGCACCAGGAAGGCGTCCGACATCGGCGCCGAACAGAACCACTTGTGACCGGTCAGTACGTATTCGCCGGGTGCGGCCAGCGGTTCGGCGCGGGTCGTGATGGCCCGCAGGTCGCTGCCGCCCTGCTTCTCCGTCAGGGCCATCCCGGCCAGCGCGCCGCCCTTCTCGGCGACCGGGCGCAGCTCGTGCTCGTACACCTGCGAGGTCAGCAACGGCTCCCACTCGGCCGCCAGCTCGGGCTCGGCCCGCAGTGTGGGCACCGCCGCATGGGTCATCGACAGCGGGCAGCCGTGCCCCGCCTCGGCCTGCGTCCACACGAGGAAGCCGGCGGTGCGGCGGACATGGCCGTCCGGCCGGCCCCAGGCGCCGGTCAGCCCGGCCGTGACCGCATGGCCGAGCAGCCGGTGCCAGGCCGGGTGGAACTCCACCTCGTCGATGCGGTGGCCGTAGCGGTCATGGGTGCGCAGGACCGGTGGGTTCGCGTTGGCCTGCTCGCCCCAGCGCCGGGCGTGCGCGGAGCCGGCCGCCTTCCCCAGCGTGCTCAGTTCTTCGCGTACCTCGTCGAGCCGGACGTCGGCGACATGCCGGCCGACGCCCTCCGCCAGGGCCGCGTCGCCGGCGAAGACGTCGTATCCGACCAGCGGCGGAGGCTGGTTCGTGACCGTGTGAGTGGTGGCTGCCATGCCAGATACGGTAAGGAGGTGCAGCAGGCAAACGAACCAACCGAGCGGCCCGCGGGCCGTCTGACCAAGGCCCGCGCCCTCTACCGCAACGTTTCCAAGCGTCGGCTGGCCTGGCTCCTGCTCAAGGACACCGTCAACTCCTGCATGAAGTACCGCGTCACCGGCCTGGCCGCCGAGGCCGCCTTCTGGAGCCTGCTGTCGCTGCCGCCGCTGATCCTCGGGCTCCTGGGCGTGCTCGGCTATACGAACGCATGGATCGGGCACGACACCATCGACAGCGTCCGCCGGCACATCCTCGGCGCCGCCGGCACCGTACTGTCCGCCAAGGGCGTGAACGAGATCGCCCGGCCGCTGCTCACCGATGTCTTCACCGGCCGCCGCCCGGACGTCATCTCGCTCGGCTTCGCCATCGCCCTGTGGTCCGGGTCCCGGGCGATGAACGTCTTTGTCGACACCATCACCATCATGTACGGGCTCGACGGCCGGCGCGGCATCATCAGGACCCGGCTGCTGGCGTTCGCGCTGTACCTCGCCGCGCTCGTCGTCGGTGCCGTCGCCCTGCCGCTGATGGTGGCCGGTCCCGACACCGTCGTGAGCTGGCTGCCGGCCAGCGAGCACATCATCCGGGCGCTGTACTGGCCGGTGGTCCTGCTCCTGTCGGTCGCCTTTCTGACCACGCTCTACCACGCGTCCGTTCCGGTCCGTTCGCCCTGGCCGGAGGACATTCCCGGTGCGGTGGTCGCGCTCGGCATGTGGGTGCTCGGCAGCTTCCTGCTGAGGCTCTATCTCACCTCGACGGTCGAGGGGCCCACCATCTACGGCTCGTTGGCCGCGCCGGTCGCCGTACTCCTGTGGATCGGTGTGTCCGCCTTCGCGGTGCTGGTCGGGGCCGCGACGAACGCCTCACTCGACCGGGTGTGGCCGTCGGTCGCCACGGCCGCGGCCCGCGAGGAGGCCGCACGGCGGACGGCGGAGAAGGCGGCGGCGAAGGCGGGCGCTGAGGGAGCGGGTGTGGGCGAAGCGGGTGCCGAGGGGGCGGGTGCCGACGGGGCGGAGGGGGCCGGGGCGGACGGCGGTGAGCGTGGCGGTGAGGGCGGTGGTGACGGCGACGGGGGCCGTGGCGGTGGCCGCCACGGGGAGGGCCGCGGCGACGGCGGTACGCGCGACGACTGAGCGGACGTACCCCGGCCCGCCGCCGGCCTGGCTGCGGTCCGCTGTGCGGCGCGCGCATCCGGCCATGAAGACGTGCGCAAGGCATTGACAGCCCTGGGACTCAGGCAGATGATCCATGCCGACCACTTCGCGAACGGAAGTTCACCACGCGAACTTCCGCCCTCCGATCGTCACTTCGCGCGTCGCCCTTCGTCCTGCATGCGTCGCGCCTCGTGCCTCGTGAATCCGAGGTCCCCATGTCTCCCAGCGGCCCTCCGCCGCCCGCCACCGACCCGTCCGCCGGAACACCCCCGGCCCGCCCCGCGCGTCCCGGCCGTCACACCTTCCGCTCCGTCGCGCCCGTCCTGGCACTGTGCTGGCTCGCCGTCTTCTTCGACGGTATGGACGTCACCATCTACGGCGCCGTCATGCCGCACATGCTCGACGACCCCGGCCTCGGCCTCACCCCCGGCGGGGCCGGCACGATCGGCAGCTGGACCACCTTCGGCATGCTGATCGGCGCACTCGGCACCGGCACCCTCACCGACTGGCTGGGCCGCCGCCCGGTCCTGGTCGCCGGCGTGCTGCTGTTCTCCGCCGGGTCGGCGGTCTGCGCGCTGTCCGGCGCGCCCGCCCCGTTCGGCGCCGGCCGCTTCCTGGCGGGCCTGGGCCTCGGCGGTCTGATGCCCCTCTGCCTCTCCCTGTGATGGAGTTCGCACCGCCCGGCCGGGCCGCCCTCGCCACCGGCCTGCTGATCGCGGGCCGCACCGCCGACCGCTACGGCCCGGTCAAGGTCTGCGCCCTCTGGTTCCTGCTCACCGCCGCCGGCGCGTTGCTCCTCGGAGTGCATCTGCCGCTCGGCCTCGCCTACGTGGTCGTGGCCGTCACCGGTGTCTGGCTCTTCGGCGCACAGGTGATGGTCTACGCGGCGGCCCACCGCGTCTATCCGGCCGCCGAACGGGCCACCGGCATCGGCTGGGTCACCGGCATCGGCCGTACCGGCGCGGTGGCCGGCCCCTGGCTGGGCGGCACTCTCGCCGCCACGGGGAAACGGCCAACTCGGCTTCACCGCCTTTGCGTTGGCCGGTCTGCTGGGCTCGCTCGCCATCGGCCTGGTGCCGCTCGCCCGGCGCATCGGCCGGCCGGCGGCGGCCCCGGCGTCCCCCTCATCCGCGCCGCTCGGCGCCGAGTAGTTCGCGGGGCCCTCTTCGCCCGTCACCGTTGCCCAGTTGCCCAGTTGCCCAGTTGCCCAGTTGCCCAGTTGCCCAGTTGCCCAGTTGCCCCGATGCCCAGTTGCCCCGATGCCGGAACGCCCAGCCCGTGGAGTGTGTGCGGGCTGGGTTCCGGCATCGGGGCGGAGGGGGCCGGTATCGGGAAGTGCAGTTCACCCCGCCAGGAACTCAGCGGGGCCGGCCCGCAGGGCGGCCGTCACCTCACAGGTGGCCGAGGGCCCGGACCGCGTCGTAGTACTTCTTCGCGACCTTCAGGCACCCCTTGCGCTGGGCCTGGCTGTACGGGCCCCACTGGCGCTTGCAGACATTCTGCATGTCGTAGTGAAAGGAATCGTCCACCCGCTTCTTGTGCGCGCGGCTGAATTCATGCATCTTCTTGTAATTGCGGTAACCGAAATCATGCCGGGCGCAGGACTCCCAGAAATGGAATCCGCCGGGGTTGTCGGTGACGCCCGAGCAGCCGTCGGTCGACCAGTCGAAGCGGTACTTGTCGTGCCCGTCCTGCCACTTGACGCGAGTGTTCTCCCAAAGCGGCATGCCGTACTTTTCGGTCAGCTGGTTGAGTCGCTTGAGCTTCTGCGCCCTGCTGACGGCCGCCGTCGCCTGCGGGTTCGCCGAGACGGTCGATGCCTTGGGAGCCGTGCGGTCCGCGTCTGCGGGACCGGCGAGCGCCGGGGTGGCCGACGAGAGGGCGACGACGCCGCTGAGTGCGGCGCCGGCCAAGGAAATGCCGAGCTTGTTCATGCGTGCTGTCTATGCCTTCCGGTAACCGGTATGTGTCCCAGTGAGGGGACGCGGCCGGAGCCCGGGAGAAAATGCATGCGCACAGCCGACGCCGACGCGAAAGCGAAAGCACCCCCCGTGCGGTCGTCCCCCGAACTGACCGCGCCCGCAGGCTAACACGGCATCATTTGGTACGCGGAGCAGTCGCCATAAAAAAGTATCCACCCGGTGGGCCCCGGAATGCGGAATGCATAACTCCTCACACACGCGCGCCGTGCGCGGCCGTTTGCGCAAGAGGTGTCGGGACGCGGCCGGGCACCCGTCACAGCACCGGAGTGCGCGCATGCCTCCCCGCCACCCACAGGTCCGCCTCGATGGCGGCGGCGGCGCTGCGCAGGGCCGGGAGAAGGGCCTCGCGGGCCTCGTCCGCGGTGCAACGGCCCGCGTGGGTGGAGACGTTGACGGCGCAGACGACGCGGCCGGTGCGGTCGCGTACGGGGACGGCGAGGGAGCGCAGGCCCTCTTCCAGTTCCTCGTCGACCAGGGCGAAGTCGTGGGAGCGGACCTCTTCCAGGAGGGCGAGGAGCTGTCCGGGATCGGTCACGGTGTGGCGGGTGAGGGGTGCGAGGTCGGTGAGGGCCAGTCGCGCCGAGAGTTCGGCCGGGGGGAGGTCGGCAAGGAGGACGCGGCCCATGGAGGTCGGGTACGCGGGAAAGCGGGTGCCCAGGGTGATGTTGACGCTCATGATGCGCACGGTGGGGACCCGGGCGACGTACTGGATGTCGTCGCCGGAGAGGACCGCCATCGAGGCGGAGTCGTGCACCCGCTCGACCAGAGCGACAAGGTGCGGCTGGGCGATGGCGGGCAGGGTGAGGCCCGAGAGATGGGCGAAGCCCAGCTCCAGCACCTTCGGGGTCGGGCGGAAGAGCTTGCCGTCGGTGGCGAGGTAGCCCAGGTGTTCCAGCGTGATCAGGGCGCGGCGGGCGGTCGCGCGGGCCAGGCCGGTGGCCTCCGCGACGGCGGTGAGCGGGAGTTCGGCGCGGCCGGCGCCGAATGCGGTGAGGGTGATCAGCCCGCGGGCCATCGATTCGACGAATTCGGGGCCCAGTTCCTGCTTGGACGCGCGCATCCAGGTGGCATGGGCGGGGTGGGACGGGCCGGGCGCCGTGTCGGGGGCGGACGCCGCGTCCCGGGGGAGGCTCAGGGCGTACTCCATTGCACAGACCGTCTCGCGGAGGCGGGGGAGTACCGCGTCGGGCAGTTCGGCAGCGCTCAGCCGGCTGGTGTGGCTGACGACGCTGAGTGCGCAGACCGGGCGGCCGGCGGTGTCGCGGACCGGCACGGCCACCGCGACCAGGCCCGGTTCGATGAGCTGGTCGTCCAGGGACCAGCCGGTGTCGCGCGCGGCGGCCACCCGGGCCTCGAAACCGGCGGGCGAGCCTGCGTCCGGGCCCGGCCCGGCGTCGTCGTCCGCCCCGTCCTCGGCGCGCCGCGGCGGCACCGCCGGGAAGCCCGCGTCCGTCGGGTCGGCCGCGCGGCGTGAGCGCCAGCGCTGCCAGTCCGCCGCGTCCCAGCGATCCGCGAACAGCGCGCCCGGCGCGCCCCGCTCGGCGGGCAGCAGGTCGCCGATGCGGAAGGCGAGCGACATGGCGCGGCGGCGGGTCGCCTGGTGGACGAAGCGCACCCCGTCGCCGTCCGGCACCGCGAGGGAGACCGACTCGTCCAGCTCGTCGGCCAGCCGGTCGGCGAGCGGACCGAGCCGGTCGGGGAGTTCGGAGGCGGCGAGGTAGGCGTTGCCGAGCTCCAGCAGCCGCGGCGCGAGCACCGCGTCCCGGCCCTCGGTCCGTACGTAGCCCAGGCGCGCGAGCGTGCTCAGCACCCGGTCGACGGTGGAGCGGGCGAGACCGGTACGGCGCACCAGGTCGCCGACCGGCTGCCGGCCGCCGTCGGCCGCCAGCTCCCGCAGCACGGACAGGCTGCGCATCAGCGGCCCCACCGCTTCCGGCGGCGGCGCCGGCGGTGCGGACGGGGCGGTGGCGGCGGGCTGGGTCATGGCCTCTCCATGGTGCGGCGATCTGGTCGGAACCGTACCCGGGCGGACCGTTGACAGGGCCGGGGGCGGGGTCCAAACTCAAGGCGGCTCAATTATGAACTTAAGTTCACTGTGCGAACAAGTGGAGATGGGGCGGTCGTTGAGGCCATGCCCCGGCATGACCCGAGGGCGAGGACATGGCCGACATCCGTTCCCTGCACGATGCCGTCGCGGAGCTGATCCATGACGGAGACACCGTGGCGCTAGAGGGGTTCACCCACCTCATCCCGTTCGCCGCGGCGCACGAGATCATCCGTCAGGGCATCAAGGGCCTCACGCTCGCCCGGATGACCCCGGACGTGGTCTACGACCAGCTGATCGGCGCGGGCGTGGCCGCCAAGCTGGTCTTCTCCTGGGGCGGCAATCCGGGCGTCGGATCGCTGCACCGCTTCCGGGACGCGGTCGAGAACGGCTGGCCCGCCCCGCTGGAGATCGACGAGCACAGCCACGCCGGGATGGCCAACCGCTACGCCGCGGGCGCGGCACGGCTCCCGTTCGCCGTGCTCCGCGGCTACCGCGGCAGCGACATCCCGGCCCGTACGCCCACGGTCTCCACCGTCGTCTGCCCGTTCACCGGCGAGGAGCTGGCCGCCGTCGCCGCCCTCAACCCGGACGTCACGGTCATCCATGCACAGCAGGCCGACAAGGCGGGCAATGTCCAGCTGTGGGGCCTGACGGGGATCCAGAAGGAGGCGGCGCTGGCCGCCCGGCGCGTGCTGGTCACCGTCGAGGAAGTCGTCGACACCCTGGAGCCCCGTCCCGGCGTCGTCGTCCTGCCCACATGGGTCGTCGACGCGGTCGCGCTCGTCCCCGGCGGCGCCCATCCGTCCTACGCGGCCGGCTATTCGGTCCGGGACAACGCCTTCTACCGGGAATGGGACGCCATTTCGCGGGACCGGGCGGCGTTCGGGCGATGGCTCGGGGAGTGTGCGCGCCTGGAGCCCGGGGAGCCCGGCGAGCTGGGGGAGTCAGGGAAGCCCGGGGAGGCGGAGAGGCCCGGGGAGCAGGGGGAGGGGGCGGAAGGAGAGGAGAAGGGAGAGGTGGTGGACCCGGCCGGGGTGGCGACGGCGGTGTCGGTGACCGGAGCCACTGCTGTCGTGGTGGCCGCGGCTCCGTCGTCGGCGGCGCACTCCCCTGAGGCCGACCCTGAAGCCACCCCGGAGCCCGCCCCCGGGACGGCCCCGGAGTCTGCCCCCGAGTGCACCCCCGACGAGCTGATGGAGGTCAACGCGGCCCGTGCCCTGGCCGGTGCGCGGACCTGCTTCGTCGGCATCGGGCTGCCCAGTACGGCCGCCAACCTCGCCCGCCGTACGGTCAATCCGGATCTGGTGCTGGTCTACGAGTCCGGCACCATCGGCTCCAAGCCGACCCGGCTGCCGCTGTCCATCGGGGACGGTGAGCTGGCCGACACCGCGGACTCGGTGGTGTCCGTGCCCGAGATGTTCAACTACTGGTTGCAGGGCGGCCGGATCGATGTCGGCTTTCTCGGCGCCGCGCAGGTCGACCGGTTCGCCAATATCAACACCACCGTCGTCCGGCGCGGCCCCGGAAAGCCCGAGGGGCGGTTGCCCGGTGCGGGTGGTGCCCCCGAAATCGCCGCCAACTGCGGGCAGGTGCTGATGGTCCTGCGGCACAGCCGCCGTAACTTCGTCGGCGCGCTGGACTTTGTGACCACCCTCGGCCACGGCAGCGGCCCCCGGGACCGGGCGGCGCTCGGACTGCCCGGCGCCGGACCGACCGCGGTCATCACCGACCTCGGTGTGCTGCGCCCCGACCCGCTCACCGCGGAACTCGTCCTCACGGATCTGCACCCGGGAGTGACATCCGATCAGGTGCGGGAGGCGACCGGCTGGGACCTCAAGGAAGCCGACCGGGTCGGCGTCACCGCCCCGCCCACCGCCGCCGAACTCGCCGCCCTGCGCGCCTTGAAGGCGGCCACACACACCCGCCCCGGGGCGCCCGCGCACCACACTCCTGTGGTGCCCGTGCATGACACGGCCGCTGCGCCCGCCCATGACGCATCCGCTGTGTCCGCGCCCCGCACCCCAGCTGCGACCGCGCACGACACACCCGCTGTGCCCGCGGCCGCCGCCCGCCGTTCCCGGAAGGACGCCTGATGCTCATCGACCGCCCGCGGGACGTCTATGTCGTCGACGCCTTCCGCACCCCCATCGGCACATACGGCGGCATGCTGTCCGCGGTCCGCCCCGACGACCTCGCCGCGCATGTCGTCAAGGCCGTCGTGGACCGCGCGCCGGGACCGGATCCGGCCAGGATCGACGACGTATACCTCGGCAACGCCAATGGCGCGGGTGAGGAGAACCGCGATGTGGCACGGATGGCGGTGCTGCTCGCCGGGCTGCCGGTGACCGTGCCCGGCGTCACGGTCAACCGTCTCTGCGGCTCGGGAATGGAGGCGGTCATCCAGGCCGCCAGGGCCGTCGCCCTCGGCGAGGGCGCGGAACTGATCGCGGACCGCTACGGCATCACCCGTGAACAGCAGGACACTTACGCGCCGGCCGGCCATGAGAAGGCGGCGCGGGCCTGGAAGGACGGTGCGTTCGACGCGGAGGTCGTGCCGTACGGGGACGATGCCGAGGGCACGGCCGCGGTCCGCGACGAAGGCATCCGCGAGGACACCTCGCTCCAGGCGCTCGGAAAACTGCGGCCTGCCTTCCGCGAGACGGGCGACGCGAGGTGCGGGACGCCCGGACCGAAGGCCGGGGGAGGCACCGTCACCGCCGGCAACTCCTCCCCGCTGAACGACGGGGCGGCCGCACTGCTCCTGATGGACGAACAGGAGCTGCGCGCCTCCGGGGGCGAACCGCTCGCCCGGATCCGCAGCAGTGCCGTTACGGGCATCACACCGCAGCACTTCGGGCTCGGTCCGGTCGAGGCGGCCGGGCGGGCCCTGAAGAAGGCCGGACGCGGCTTCGAGGCGCTGCACACCGTCGAGTTGAACGAGGCGTTCGCCGCCCAGGCGCTTGGCTGCCTGGCCGGATGGCCCGATCTCGACCCCGCCCTGGTCAACCCGCACGGCGGCGCCATCGCCCTCGGGCATCCGCTCGGCGCCTCCGGGGCCCGGATCACCGGCGCGGCCGCCCACCGACTGGCGGCCGCCGGCTCCGGTACGGGACTGGCGACCCTCTGCATCGGCGTGGGGCAGGGGCTCGCCGTGGTGCTGGAGAGGTAACGCCCTCGCCCAAGCCCTCGTGCTCGTCCTCGCCCACGGACGCGGATATGGACGCGCCTGTGCCTGTGCCCGCCCCCCCGGAGCGCGCGGGCCTCACCCCCTCCGCCCGTTCCCCCGCCCCGTCGGCCCGCCCGCCACCCCACCGCACTGCAACCCACCGCCCGCCACCCCACCCACCGCCTGGAGACGGCCACCATGGCTCCGCCCCCACCCCCCCGGCGACCCCCTGCCCCACGCCGATGCAGAGGGTCGCCAGTCCCGTACCGGAGCCGGCGGCCGCCAGTCGGTGGGCGGCCGCGCCG
>NZ_JOHB01000033.1:0-81123 GCF_000719605.1 Streptomyces sp. NRRL S-1813 | reverse complement strand
CAATGGCTGCATACCTACAATCACCACCGCGGACACACCGCGCTCGCAGGCAAACCACCCGCCAGCCGCGTCCCCAACCTCACAGGGCAATACACCTAGCCATGTCGCGCGGTCGGCTTCGCTCAGGATATGCCCGGCGCCGGGCAGTTCGACGAGCGTGACTCCTGCGATGCCGTCGGCCAGGCTGCGGTGGCTGTCGGGGAGCACCAGGCGGTCGCCGGTCGCTGCGACGACCAGGGTCGGGACAGAGACCTGCGGCAGGTCGTCACGGACGTCCACCCGGGACACCAGATTGAAGTGGTCCGGCGTGCCGGGCGGCATCGTGGTGCGAGTCGCGGTGACAAGAGCATCGAGACTCGCGTCTGAAGTCTCGCTGAGCTGAGCGCTCGTCATGCACGACAGGCAGGCGAGCCGTGCCGCCGCGTTCCATTCACCCGCCTTCGCCAGTATCTGGATGAGCTCGGCGGCCAGCGCGACGACTGGATCGGCCACCGGGAATCCCGCGGTGAGCACAAGCGCCGTGACCCGGTCCGGGTGCCGAGTCGCCGCTCGTACGGCGACTGTTGTACCCAGCGACTCGCCGAGGACGTCGAACCTCTCGTGCCCCTGCGCGACAGCAATTGCCACCAGACGGTCGGCGAGATCATCGAGGTCCAGCGGCTCCGAGGCCACCGGCGTACGGCCGGCCCCGGGGTAGTGCGGGCCGATCAGTGTGTGGTCCCGCGCGAGGTCGTCCAGGACCAGGCCGAAATTGCCCTGGACCCCACCCCCGGCGCCGTGGGCGAGCAGCAAGGCTGGGCCCGTGCCCTGCACGAGAACATCGAGGCCGGACCCATATATGGGCCGGGGTGGACATCGGCAAGACGCACCACTCCTGCGTGGTCATCGACGAAGAAGGCAGACACCTGCTGTCCCGCCGGGTGGCCAACGACGAATCGGAACTGCTCGCCCTGATCGCCGACGTCCTGGACCTCGGCCAAGAGACGACCTGGGCCGTAGACGTCACACACGGTGGTGCCGTCCTGCTGCTGGGGCTCCTGGCCAACCACGGTCAGCCCGTGCTCTACCTGCCCGGACTGGCTGTCAACCGTGCAACAGCCGGCTACCGCGGCCAGGGAAAGACCGACGCCCGGGACGCGGCGGTCATCGCCGACCAAACTCGGATGCGACGCGACCTGGAACCGGTCCGGCCCGACGCAGAAGCCATCGCCGAGCTGAAGATCCTCACCGCCCGCAGGGCCGACCTGGCCGCCGACCGCACCCGCACCGTCAACCGGCTGCGCGAACAACTCCTCGGTATCTTCCCCGCCTTGGAGCGCGCGCTCGACATGACCAACCGCGGACCGCTGGTCTTGCTGACCGGGTACCAGACCCCGGCCGCTCTGTGCCGCATCGGCGCCAAACGCCTGGAAACCTGGCTGCGCAACCGCAAGGTCCGCAGCGCGGCCGACCTGGCCGCTGCCGCCGTGGAGGCCGCCGAGCGCCAGCACACCTCGCTGACCGGCGAGAAGATGGCCGCCCAGATGGTCCACAGCCTGGCCAAGGAGGTGATGGCCCTCAACGAGAAGATCGATGAGATCGACAAGCTCATCGAGGGACGGTTTCGCAGCCACGACCAGGCCGAAGTGATCGCCAGCCTGCCTGGGATCGGCCCGTTGCCCGGCGCCGAATTCCTGGCTGCCACAAGCGGAGACACGACCCGCTTCGGCACCCCCGACCGCCTCGCCGGCTTCGCCGGCCTGGCCCCAGCACCACGTGATTCCGGGCGCATCAGCGGCAACTTGCACCGCCCCGCCCGCTACCACCGTGGACTGCAACGGGTCTTCTACACCTCCGCGCTGATCAGCATCCGGTGCTGCGAGGAGTCCCGCCGCTTCTACGATCGCAAACGCGCCGAAGGCAAACGGCACGTCCAAGCCGTGCTCGCTCTGGCCCGCCGACGGGTCAACGTCCTGTGGGCCCTGCTGCGTGACGGACGGTGCTGTCAATCCACACCGCCTGTCACCCTCGCGGCTTGACATCTTTATTGGGAGTCATGCCCAGGACGTTGAACTCCGACATCGGTGTCAGAGTCAAGTCGCCGATCCAAGAGGCGAACCGCATGCGGAGGAAAGACATGGTCCGCAGGACCGGCGTGCACGAACGGCTCCTGCGCTACTACGAAAAGCAGGGTCTCCTCACCCCCGAGCGGCTCCCCAGCGGATACCGGGAGTACAGCGAGGCGGACGTCGAAACCGTACGGCGCATTCGCTGCCTGCTGACGGCCGGACTGTCCACCACCACGATCGCCCAGGTGCTGCCATGCATCCGAGCGGACGGCGAACGCCTCGCACCTGCCTGCCCGTCTCTTGTCGGACAGTTGCAGGGCGAACGGCAGCGCATCACCACCGAGATCGAGGCACTCCGGGCCGCTCGCGCCATGCTGGACACGGTCCTCGCCGCAGCCCCGCGCTTCGCAGACACGGGCACCTGCCCCGAGCCGCTGGACGACGCTCGATCGTGACACAGGCGCGGATCACAGAAGGAGCCGCACGGGTTGTTCACGGATTTGGGCGACACCCCGATTCACGGGCGGATGCTCTTCACGCGTTCGGAAGGGCGGAATCGAGCAGGAGGAGGCCGCGATGGACCCGACAATCTGTCGGTGCACTGGCACGCCCCCCGGCTCACGGATCTGTAGACACGAACCGCCGGTGCCCCCCCAGCAAGGCCCATCACGCAGCACCGCTGCCCCGTGCCGACCCGGCACTGAAGCACGCGTACGGCCCGGATACCGTCCTGCCATGACCGACGAAGAACCCGAAGACCCTGTTTTTCACGTCGCCGCATGCTCCATCACCCAGCGTCTGGTGGAGCAGGTCGTCGGCCTGGCGGAACTACCGTTGGGCGACTGGGCGGTCTCTGAGGCGGCGATGCGGCGTCTGGGCTGGTGCGAAGCCGGCGACGACTTGCCGTGGGAAGACACGTTCGTCACCGCGGAGGGGCACCTAGCCCATCTCGGGGACGCCCTAGCCCTGTCATTCGCCCACTTCTACTGGGTTGACGACGATGCCTGGGGCGAGGATTTGTGGGGCACGTTGCCTGGCTGGTCCAGCCACGCGAACGCCGGACGTGAGGTGTTCGACGCGCACATCGACGCGGCTGTCGCCGCCTTCACCCAACGGCTCGGTCCACCGGAGCACGACATCACGGCCGAAGGCGGCACCCTCGCCATGGGAGATGGCGACTGGCGCCACGCAGCTTGGCGTTGCGGGAACAACCTGCTCGTCATCGGCCCACGCCATGAAGGACTCTCCTACTTCCAGTTCGAGGAGGCAGTCGTCTACACAGGTCCGATCGAGGCGGCCGCTCCGCTGCCTGCCCTCCGCGACTTCGTCTCCTGACCACCATCCGGTGGCCCGCCCCGGACTGCCGCGCTGCACAGCCGGACCACCGCCCTGCCGGCAGCCCGCCCGTTCCGACGCTGCTGCTCAAAGTGAACAAGGCCGGCTCAGGCCCCTTCAGCCCCATCCGCGAAGGCATCCCCCAAGCGAAATGCCTTGTGTTGTGCTCAGGCGCGGGGCCTAGCCGCGAGCGCGGTACGGCCGATGTCCGACAGGGCCAGGCCGTTGATGGGCGTGATCACCGCACTCGCCCCGATGGCCAGGACGCGCCCCGTACGCCGCCACCGCCGCCGTCGTGGGGTCTCAACGCCGCCGTCGGCCAGCAGGTCCCCCCGACCCCGACGGCCCCTGGCAGACCTGCGGCGGGCTCAGGCCGCCGAGGCCGTCTGCGCGTCCAGTGCCGCGAGCAGCCAGTCGTGTGCGGACCCGGGGGTCGGCTCGGTCCGGCCGCCCGGCGAGGTGATCACCTCAGCCACCAGTTCCCAGTACTGGTCGATCCGCGGGTCGGCCGCCAGCTGCCCGGCCAGCAGGCGGCGGAATTCCGGGTTGTCCCGGGTGCCGTACGCGCTCGCGTACGTGGCCACGAAGCTGTCCAGCGCCTCGCCCGCGTACGGTCCCCGGTCCCGGCGCAGTTGCGCGTCCGCCAGGTCGTATGCCTCGGCCAGGCCCGCGTACAGCACGGCCGACCCGCGGGCACCCGCGGTCCTGTGCGCCTCGGGCTGGGGCTGCTCGGCGCCCGTGCACGGCTGGAGCACGAAGGCGTTCAGCCGGGCGAAGGCGAGGACTTGGGCCGGGGCCGGGTCGTCGGGCGGCTGCGGGACCGCCGCCTCCAGGAATGCGGCCGTCGACCGGGCCGGCATCCTCGGCGGCAGCCAGCTGCGCCAGAACCGGGCCAGCGGGGCCGTGCTCGGCGGGGCGGTCACCGCGCCGATCAGGTGCAGCCGGGCGGCCCGTTCCCCGGGCGGGCACTCCTGCACCAGGCGCAGCGCCGCTTCCCGCCAGCGCAGGGCCTTGAGCTGGGAGCCGAGTTCGCGGAGATGTCCGGCGACGGCATCCTCCAGTACGCTGCCCGCCTCGTCCTCCTCGTCGAGGATGCGGCGCACCTCGGGAAGCGGCAGGTCGAGGGTGCGCAGGGAGCGGATCAGGCGCAACCGGTCGAGCGCGTCGGGGGCATATCGGCGGTGCCCGCCGACGCTGCGGGATGCCTCCGGCAGCAGGCCGCGGTCGGAGTAGAAGCGGACGGTCTTGACGGTTACGCCCGCGTGCTCGGCGAGTTCACCGCTGCACAGACCGTCGTGTGACGTGAACACTTGAACCTCCCTCAGGGGGAGGTCCTACCGTACCGGCGAGCGCGGTCCCGGTGATCGGACCGGTCCGCGGACGACGGCGTAGTGAGGAGAGGACCATGACCGTATTCATCCTGGTGTCGGGCGTGTTCACCGGCGCACACGTGTGGGAGGACGCGGCCGCGCGGCTGGCTGCGGCGGGCGCCGAGGTGCACGCGGTGGCTCTCAGCGGACTCGGTGGGCCCCGCGGTGCCGCGGGGGTCGGCATCGACCTGGAGACGCACATCGCGGACGTGCTCGCGGTGATCGACTCGGTCGGCGCGGCGGCCGGCCGAGAGAGCCGGGAGATCGTGTTGGTCGGGCACGACTACGGCATCCACCCGGTGCTGGGCGCCGCCGACCGCCGGGCGGAGCGCATCGCCCGCATCGTCTGTCTGGATGCGGGGATGCCGCAGGACGGCGCCCCGGCCCTGGCCGCGGTGCCCGACCAGTCCCTGCGCGAGCAGTTGGCCGAGCGCGCCGGGGCGGGCGGACCGGTCGGAGCGGAGGGGGCCGACGGAGAGCTGCCGCCCCCGGCCCGCGACGAGTGGCCGCGCTGGGGCAGCACCGCAGGCGTCCCCGACGCGGCGCTGGACCGGCTCACCGCCCTCGCCGCGCCGCAGCCGCTGGACACCCTGCTCCAGCCGCTGCGGCTGACCGGCGCGGCGGCCGCAGTGCCCGCCACCGGGGTGCTGTGCACGGGCAACGGTGCGAGCATCGAAATGGTCCAGATGCGGGTGAGCTTCGGCGACCCCGCCCTACAGGCCCTCACCGACCCACGGGTGACCTTCTTCGAACTCCCCACCGGGCACTGGCCGATGCTGTCCTGCCCCGCCGAGCTGGCGGAGGTCCTGCTGCGGGCCGCAGCCGGCGAGGGGCACCGGCTGGAGCCGGCCGGCGCCGCGGAGCCACCCGCGCACCTGCGACCGTTCCTGCTGGATCTGCCCGAACTCCCCCGTGAGCGGACCGGGAACGTGGACCTGTACCTGCCCGACGCCGAGGGCCCACGGCCGGCGGTGGTATTCGTGCACGGCGGCCCCCTGCCCGCCGAGGCCCGGCCGACCCCGCGGGACTGGCCGACCCTGATGGGCTACGCCCGGTACGCAGCCGGGCAGGGCGTGGTGGGCGTGACCCTCGACCACCGCCTGCACGACGTGACCGATTACGAGCGCGCCGCCGCGGACGTGGCCGCCGCGGTGGAGATGGTGCGGGCCGATCCGCGAGTGGACGCGGACCGAGTCGCGCTGTGGTTCTTCTCGGGCGGCGGTCTGATCACGGCGGACTGGCTGGGGGCGCCCCCCGGCGTGGCTGCGCTGCCTGGCGGCCACGTACCCGATCCTGGCGCCGCTGCCGAACTGGGGGCTGGCAGGCAGCCGGTTCCACCCGGCGGACGCGGTGGCGGACGCGGGCGCCCTGCCCATCGTGCTCACCCGGGCGGGACTCGAGATGCCCGAGATCGCCGCCACCGTCGAGGAGTTCATGGCCGCGGCCAAGAACTGCGGGGACGGCGCGGACGTCGAGGTGGTCGACGTGCCGAACGGCCACCACGGCTTCGAGACCCTCGACCCGACCGACGAGTCGCGCGAGGCCGTGCACCGCGCGATGCGCTCGGTGCTGACGCACCTGACGGCCTGAGCCGGGCCGCCCCCGACCGTCCCGGCCGGACCCGTGGCCAGGGCCCGGTTCTGTTTGAGCCGGCAACGGCTGCTCCAGTTCCCTGGCCAGAGGCATCGAAGCAGGTCCGGCCCTTGTTCACGTGACACGAAGACATCCGGTTCAGGTATAGCGCCAGGGCCGCGTCCGTGTCCGTCGCCAGGGCCGGACGTGCCACCTCGGCGTAGAAGCCTCCAACCAGGCGCTCCAGTTGAGCCAGAACGAAGGTGTGCCGCAGCCGGTGCGCGGCCACGTGCGGGAACCGTGGTGCGTAGCGCTCGCGTATTCGTGTGGCGGTCCGCTCGAACACTGCCGGCCAGGCGGTGAACGGCCCGCCGCCGGCGTGCCAAGTTCACCCGCAGGTGCCGGACGGCTTCGTCGGACAGCACCTGGGCCTGGCGGTACGTGAACGGCTCGGCCGATGGGTACCCCTCGTCCACGGCCCACCGGTAGAACATGGACAGGATGCTCACGTGCTGGTTCCAGGCCGATGCCGCGAGGCGTACGTCGCCTGGCCCGCTCGCCCGGTGCACCGCGTACGCGCCCAACACCGGCTTCAGCTGTTGCCGGTCGGCGAAGACGCTGCACCCGTGCTCCGACAGAAAGCACGTCCAGTTCCCGCAGGACCCGGCGTAGTACTCCCAGGACTTCACCGCCGGGACTCCCCGCCCTGGCAGCTCGCGGAGCCACCGGTTGATCACCACGGTGGCGCGGGGCCGTCCTGCGTCCTGGAGCAACAGGTCGGCATCACAGAGCATCGGCCTGCCCTCGGGGATGGGGCTTGGAGCCAAACCTCGCCTGGCCAAACCTCGCCTGGATAGAACGCTCTTTCAGCGAAGGTTTGTCGCGCCAGTTCGGGGTGGATTCGCGGGTGAGTCTGCGGCCTATGAGGTCGATCATCGCGATGTGGATTACGGCTTCGGAGCGCCAGGGGTGAGTCTCGTAGTCGCGGGCGAGCCGGCGGTGGTGCATGAGCCAGCCGAAGGTCCCCGCCACACGCGATCGACTCCGTCAGCCTGCGGGCCGCAATAGGGGACCACTGACTGGACCGCATCCGACCGACCGCGACAAGTTGGGATCGAAGATCCACCTGATCGCGGACCGGAACGGACTGCCACTGTCGCTGGGTATTTCGGGTGCGAACATGCATGACAGCCTGGGCCTTGAACCGCTCGTGCGCGGCATCCCGCCCATCCGTTCCCGCCGCGGACCCAGCCGCCGACGTCCAGCGAAACTCCATGCGGACAAGGGGTACGACTACGATCACCGGCGCCAATGGCTCCGCAAGCGCGGCATCCGCCACCGCATCGCCCGTAAGGGCATCGAGTCCTCACGGCGGCTAAGGGCTGCCCCGTAATCCCTGGCGGGCGCACGACGACAGCTACGGCACTCCCCCAGCTAACGCTGGGAGGTGCCCCCACGCCGCGTTGTCGGAACGTCCGGATACGCCCAGTATCCGGACGTCCCTCCGCCTTGCGATGCACCGCATCTGACGCCGTGCGCTGATCCGCCAGGGATTACGGGACAGCCCTTTAGGCCGCCACCGATGGGTCGTGGAACGGACCGTCTCCTGGCTTGCCGGCTGCCGACGCCTGCACCGCGCCTACGAACGCAAGGCAGAACACTTCCTCGCCGCCTTCATCGGCATAGCCGCGGTCCTCATCTGTCACCGCCGCCTCAGCAAATGAATGGACGTCTTACTGGGTCGGGTCCATGTCCATGAACTGGTAGTCGCTCTGGATGAGGCCGTCCGGGCCGAGGACGATGAACTCCGTGCCGACGGCCGCGACATCACCGCCGCCAGCGGGCACCATGTGCCAGGTGATGCGCACAGAGTTGTGGTTCACCTGATAGTTGTGGATCGTGAAGGCGAACCCCTTCTGGACGAAGTTCTCGTACGCCTCATGAATGGCCTCGTGGATCTGGCTGTGGCCGCGATACTCATCGGTCATGGTGGCGTAGTGGCCATCGCCCGTCCAGAGCTCTCCGACGGCCTTCTGACGGCGGTCGGCATCCACCTCGTTCCACACCGCGGTGTACCGGTCCACGAAATCGGCGCTCTTGCTCAAGGCACTTGCCTTTCCTGAAGGAAACTGGGTCGGGCATCCGACGCACCATCCGCAGCATCGGATGGTGTCGCCTGGAAGCCTCCTGATGCTCACACCCGGCATCACGGCTGTCGATTACTTGAGAGGTAATCCATCACCGGGCACCGATTCCCGGATGTGGCGTTTTCGCTGGCCCGAGGCGGCAACAGCCGCAGACCATAGGGAAGACTCCTGGCAGAACACTTCCTCGCCTTCGTCGGCATAGCTGCAGCCCTCATCTGCACCGCGGCCTCAGCAAATGAAACGATGTCTCAGGAAGGAAAGGGCGGTTCGAGCGGCTCCACCGGAGAGAGAGAAGGCTACTCGCCCGGAAATAAGCACGGGATGCGGCACGTTATCCGGCGAACCCGGCGGCCGGTCGGGGACTTCGCGACGGCCCACGCGCCCCACGATCCGTCCCGACTCCCGGACTACCGGGCTTGGCCTTGAGCAAAGCCCTGAGCGAGGACGCGTTGTGGTATCGACCAGCCGGGCAGAGCACTGCCGCTGGAGCATAGGCAGCGATAGTGTGATGAACAAGGTGGTCTACACCACCAACACCTCGATCGGATAAGGGGGTTGTTCTGGCATGAAACCGCCCAGACGCAGCGGCTTACAGGGAAGGTTCGCCATCCTCATAGCCGCGCTCGCCGTCACCCTTGGCCTGGCCACCCAGGCCGGCACGGCCCGAGCCGACGACGGCTCGGGCCTGAGCGGCCTGACTTTCTCGTCGGCCAACGGCGGCCGGAACCTGGACGTGCAGAACGGCAACACCGGGGACGGTGTCTTCATCGTCACCAACTCCGCGCCGGGCTACCACCAGAAGTGGACCGCCGGCCCACAGGCGGACGGGTCGTTCACCCTCGTCAACGACGCCACCGGCAAGTGCATCGAAGCCGGCTCCCCGCTCAAGCAGCGGTCCTGTTCCGGATCGTCCGGCCTTCGCTGGTACTTCCAGCCCGTGAGCGGCACCAGCGACACGTTCATGGTCCGCAACGCTGGTGACAACAAGTGCATCGACGTTGTCCTGGCCGCCCAGTACGACGACGCGTGGACCCAGAGCTACGGCTGCAACGGCAGCAAGGCGCAGCAGTGGAAGATCCCCTCGTCGGCAACCGGCGCCGCGTTGAAGGCCGCCGTGGACTATGCGTCGAAGCGTTGTCAGAAGGACGCAACGACCTGCTCGTGGACGAAGGGTTCCCAGGCCCCGGCCGAGCCGCTTCCAAAGCAGTGCATCTCTCCCGTCTGGTACAACGGCACCGAGGCGCCGGTGCCGTGGACGTTCTCGCTGAACACTTCCACCGGCTGGTCGAGCCAGCTGGGCGTGTCCTTCGAGTCGAGTATCGGTACGGGAGCCGCGAGCCCTGTCCAGACCAGCGTCAGCCTCACCATCTCCGGCCAGGTCACCTACGACCTGCGCAAGGATCTCGGCAACAGCCTGATGATCACCGTGCCGACGCACCACTACGGATGGGTGGCACTGTCGGAGCTGGCGACGAAGGTGACCGGTGAGTGGACCTTCGATGCGAACGGCTTCCCCTGGAAGGCAAGGGACACCGTCACTGTTCCCCTACAGAGCGACGACCAGGGCCGCTCCAGCATCTATCTGGCCCAGACCAGCCCGGACTTCACCACCTGCAACAACTGAAGCAGAAGGCGGGCCCGCACGGTGGTGCGGGCCCGGCCCCGGCAGCCACCGCTGCCGGGTGGGCGCTTCCTGCTCGCCTGGGTGGAGAAGAGCGCGACCACCTTCGATGCCGTTCCTACCATCATGGCGAAGATGTGTTCCGCCACCGATCTCTCCCTCAGCGACAAGGCGCAGGTCAGTACGGCGACGACCGGTAACCGCTTCCAGGTCTGCACCGCGTCGGCCTTCAGCGGCGGAGCGGCATCCGTCTTCATCGCGTGGGCGGACGACGGCGGTACGTCGGACCTCGCCGTGCGACGACGAGTCTTCACCGTCACCTCCTCGGGGGAATTGGTGTAGGCGTGGCCTGCCTGTGGAGAAACCAGCGCTATCGCTAGCAGGGAGCAGGGCTTGGTCAGGTTCCTACGCCGGTGGCGTGTTCGTTTGATCGGGCGTGTCGTTGACCGGTTTGTGACACCTGGGGAGTTGGGTGAAGTCCGGTGCCGTGTGGAGGAGTTCGCGGCGGAGGGGCGACGCTGCCCGCCCGCTCTCGCCGACGATCGGGCCTCCGCCGGGGCCCGGAAGGCCCACCACGTACAGCTGCCAGTCCGTTGGATCGGTGGTGGAGCGCTCGCCGGGGCGGACCGTCAGTCCCTCGGCCTCGCCGACGCTCTGGCGCAGAGATATGGACGCGCGAGTAGCAGGCCGGTGCCGGTCATGGCGATGCCGAAGTAGACCGGTGCGAGGTGGATGAAGTCCAGGTAGTGGATCGCGCCGTGCACCACGACAGCCGGCAGGAAGCCGGCGGCCGCCGCCGCGGACAGGGTCCAGAACACCCAGGCTTCACCCCGCCGCCAGCCCCACGCGCTGAGCAGGACGATCGCCACCGCGGAGGCCATCAGGGCCCCGCCGAACCCCGCGCGGTCGTGGGCGACGAACGGCACAAGCCGAGGGCTCACGGTTTCCAGCGTCTGCGTGCTGGTGCCCAGGAAGGTCAGGTCGGTCGGCACGAAGACACCGGTCAGACCGACCACCGAGATCACTGCTCCGCCGACGAACAGCCCCGCTCCCGTGACGATCAGCAGCAGCTGGCCGACCAGCGCCCGTCGGCGCTCGGGCTCAGGCCCCTCCGGCGCCAGGCGCCACCGCGGTGCGTGCGGGGTCCGACGGACCGCGGCCACGAACATCGGGAACAGCACGATGGCGGTGGCTGTGTGCAGGGGTTCCACGAAGCCGGTAGCCAGGAAGTAGAACAAGGTGGGGAAGCCGATCACCCCCGAGAGCAGATACACCTCACGGGCCCAGGGCCAGCCGCGTCTGATCCCGCCCACGGCAAGTCCGGTGTAGAGGGCGCCGATCGCTACCATCGTGCCGGCCATGGTGATCCGGTCGTGCTGGAGGAAGTGCACGAGGTGATGGTTGGCGGCATGCAGTTCGTGCAGCGTCATGCCGAGGTAGTCACGGTCGTACCAGAGCAGCACCGACCCGAGCGTGATCGCCGCAGCGCCGAGTCCGGCGCCCGTCATACCGAGCCCGACAAGCAGCGCCCACCACCAGGCGGGCCAGCGGCGGAGATCGCGGCCGATGTCCCGTAGCAGCGGAGCGGGCGCGGTGGGTGTGGCTGCCTCGGTGACCCGTGCGAACCAACCGGGTCCGGCCGCGACGAGCACCCCGGGCCGGGCGAGCACGACGGCGCCCGGCTCCTCGATCGCGGCGGCCGCGGCGGTGACCGACGGGTCGGTGATATGGACTACGCGCGGGTCCTCGCTGTCGGTGAACCCGTCGACATGGGGTTTGAGGGCGGCCTCGGCCTCCGGGTCGCAGGTGCGGACAACCAGCGGAATCGAGCGGTCGGCAGCGGCCTCGCGTACGGTCTCCGCGTCGGCTGCCGAGACGGGCGCCACCTCGACGACACCGGCCCCGAGCGGGTGCATGGCGCGTACCGCGTCGCGGGCGAGCGAGGGCGGGACGGATATGCCGAGGCGGACAGTGACGGGCACGCCGGCGATCTCGCCGGCGAGGCGCTGGGGCGGATGGCGGTGGCCGAACCCCCGGGCGATCAGCCGCGCGCCGGCGGGGCGGGAGCCGATCGAGGCCAACAGCCGCAGCGCGGTGCGCTGCGAACGGCGCCGGCCGAGGACGGCAGCGGCCAAGCCGCGCAGCGGTTGATACGTCCAGTCCGGCATCAGTGTCTCTCGCTCTCCGTCACGGTCACCGGGTCACCGGGCGCAGTCCAGTCGAGCACCGGTGTCATGGAACGCAGCGTCGCCCGCGTCGGCGTCAGCCGGGCGACCGTGTCGCGCACCAGCACCGCGGGCGGCCACGACAGCTGGCCGACTGCGCCGAGCCGGGCGGAGCGGCGCGTGATGGCCTGGGTCCGCGGGCGGCGCAGCAGGTCGTACGACCGGAGCGCGGCAGCGACGTCCGGCCGGCCGTCGAGGCAGTGGGCGAGGGTGACCGCGTCCTCGAGCGCCTGGCACGCGCCCTGGCCCAGATTAGGGGTCATGGCATGGGCCGCGTCGCCCAGCAGCGCGACCCGGCCGCGGATGAAGGAGGGCAGCGGCGGCAGGTCGTACAGGTCGTGTCTCAGCACCGCGTCGGCGGGGACGGCGGCCAGCAGGGCCGGGATGGGATCCGGCCAGGACCCGAACCGGCGCAGCAGTTCGGCGTACTCGGACGAGCGTGAGGCTGCTCCCGCCGGCAGCGACGCGGTCGCGAAGCAGTACATCCGCCTGCCCGGCAGCGCCGTGTAGCCGAACCTCGCCCCGTGGCCCCAGGTCGCGGCGCCCTCGGAGGGCGGCTCGGCGAGAGGCTCGGTGACCATGCGCCAGGCGGTGTAACCGGCGTACCGGGGGCCGGCCGCGTCGGACCACAAGGCGCGGCGGACCGCACTGCGCAGCCCGTCGGCGCCGACCACGAGGTCGGCCCGGGACTCGCCCTTACAGTGAACGACGACCAGACGGTGACCGTCGTCGCGGACCGCGGACACCTCGCTGCCCGACCGCAGGCTGTCGGCGGGCAGCGCCCCGGTGAGCGCCCGCAACAGGTCCGCGCGGTGCAGGACTACCAGGGGATGGCCGAAGCGGCGCGTCAGCTCCGCGTTGTCCGTACGGGACAGCCAGCGGCCCCGGCGGTCGCGTACGCCGCCTGTGGCCTCGACGGCACCGAGTGCCCGGACGGCGCCGGCCAGGCCGAGCACCTCAAGTGCGTGCAGCGCGTTCGGCCACAGAGAGATGCCGGCGCCGATCTCAGTGAACTCCCGGGACCGTTCCAGCACCTCGACGCGCCAGCCCCGGCGGTGCAGGGCGATGGCCGCCGCGAGCCCGCCGATCCCGCCGCCGACGATGGTCGCGGCGCGCTGTGGCATGGGTCCTCACTCCGGGTTCGGGGGCGCCGCCCCCGGTCAAGTGGCGGTCGATCCGGTGCCCGAGCGGCATGCGACGCGACGCAGATCCGGCTGAGCAGCGCCTCATAGCAACATGTCGACAGACGCCTGTCAACGTGCCGAGGGACGCACCCGCCAGGTTGGTATCGCCGTGGGTATGCCGCGGTGGCAGGTGGGGCAGGCGCCGGTCCAGACGGCAGGAGCAACTGCATCTCGCGGACGACCTGGTAGAGAGTCAGGCCAGCGCCGTTTCTTTGGGGTCCGGGCCCAGTCGATGGAGTGTGCCAAAGGCGTGGCTCCGAAATTCCTTCCGCCCGTTTCGCGGGCTACGCGTACGTTGGAGCGATCCCGTGCCGCGTGGAGCACGACGTGGGCGCGGATCCGGGCCCGGTGAGGTGTCTTGTTGCCGTAGGTCATCTTCTTCTGCCGGTGACGCTCGGAAGCGGTGAGCATCACGGGCACGGCGGGCAGGCAGGCACAGAGGGAAGGCGGTCCATCTTTCGGGGACGAGGACGGGTCGACACCGTGCTACAGCACACCAACATCCCAGGCACGCCCCGAGCGGTCGCTCAGCTGTCAGGCGGCCGTGGCGAAGATCTCCACGCCTGGGCCAATCCGCCGGGGTCAGCGGCGCGGCGCAGCGGGTGCGGGTGTTGAGCCGTTCCACGGTAGAAGGCTTCCGGTTGGCCCAACGCTGGCCCACCCCGCGAGCGAGGGCGGGCCGGCGCCGTCCGACGGGCGCTCAGCGCAATTGACTGAACCAGCGGACGATTGCCGCCGTGCCCGCGACGTTGGAGCCAAGGTGCCTGGAACCCTCGAAGTCCGGGGTACCGAGATCAACGACCGCCGCACTCACGCCGTGCGATCGCAACGCGGCCTCGCAATGGTCGGTGTTGGCATTGGCCGCCTGCTCGTCCGCACTGGCCGTGTACAGGCGGACCGGGACGCGTGGTGTCCAGGCGCAGATGCTGTCAGCCACCCGCAGCGCCGCGGCCAGTCGGCCGGCCGGGTGGCGCAGCACGTCGAAGCTGCGCGGGGTGAGCAGTGCGTTGATGGTGTTCGGCGTCCCGGCGAAGAGCTGCCGGCCGGTGTGCGAACCGTCGAACAGTGCCTCGACCGTGGCGTCGTACGGCGCCTGGAAGACCTCGGTCGGCGAGTCATACAAATGGTGCAGCCGGTTCCATGCGACGAGAAAATACGCCGCATACAGCACACTTGCCTTCGGGGCGAGAGAGCCGTTGAGCAGTGCCGGCAGCTCAGCATTCCGGAAGTCGTACGCCCCGCTGACCGGCGCGACGGCTTCGAGTCGGAACCATCGATCGTCACCGGCCTGAAGCGACTGCGCGAGTCCCATCGCCGCCGAGGCGCCCTGGGAGAACCCCGTGACCAGCACATCATGCCCCAGCGCCCGGCCCATACGCGGAACAAAGGCACGCGCTGCCCGCAGCATGTCCAACGAGGCGGTCGTCTCAGACGGCAGATCCATCCAGGGGTGGAGTCCCGGACCGGCGCCGAGACCGAGGTAGTCCGGGGCGACAGCGGCGAACCCGGTGGACGCGTACGTGATGGCGGGCGAGGACACGAACCCGACCTTGTCCATGGAGGACGGAGCGTCGGACCGATAGCTGGCAGTGCCATGGGCGAACGACACCGTCCGTAAATGGTGTTCGCGGCTGCGGGGCAGCACCACCAGTCCGCTGGCGGTGGTCGGCCGACCTGTGGGGTCCACGGTGCGGTACACCAATCGGTAGGCTGCCACCCCGAACCGCACCGTAGTCGCGTCGAATCCGGTGGCGCCCAACGCCGCAGCAACATCCTGCTTCGTGGGCAGCGTGCTCACTTGCTGAGCGGACACCAACCGTCCGCGATCACTTCGGGGCACCGCCGCCGAGTCGACTCCGGCCGTCACCGTCGTAGCGGCCAGGGCGGCCAGGACCAACCCGGCGCTCAGCCAACGGAACACGGAACGTGGATTGCGTTCTGGGTATGTGGAATTCATGTCGCCGACGCTACGTACGACCGCACTCGCCTCCAGCCCGGTCAGCTGGTGTATCCGCCCTCGGGCTATCCCTACCACCATCCCGGGGCGCCTGACGAACCTCCCGCCAACCTCTGATGGCCTTCCGGAGCCGACCACTTAGGGCCAGGAGTGGGCATCGTCGTAGGCCTTCCGGATCGCCGCGGGGATGCGGCCGCGGTGGGGGACTTCATGGCCGCTGCGCCGCGCCCATTGCCTGATGTCGTCTCTTTGCACGGGTCGAGCGGAAGGGGCGCTGCTGGCGCGGTTGGCCCTCTCGACTTCGTCCGGATGCGCGGTGTGGGGTGCGAAGGATGGCGTGTGCCGCAGGAGGTTGTCCGGGAAGATCGGGGCGTCGATCTCGTGCTGGGCGAGCGCGACGAGGAAGGCGGTCAGGTTGCCTTCGAAGTCGAACCATTCCTCGTCATCGCGTGCGGTGCAGGTAAGGGTCCAGCTCGCGGGCTCATGGGGCTTGTGCATGAACCAGAGCCGCCGACGGCCCCGAGCCCCTCCGCCGGCTTGTCGCCGGCCTGCCGGAGGGCTTCCGTTACGAGGGCGCCCGGGTGATCGCCGACGGCGACCTGGTAGCCCTGCACGGCACGTACCACGGCTTCGGGCCCGACCCGCTGGTCGCCTTTGACGTCTTCCGCGTCAACGCCGACGGCAAGCTCGCCGAGCACTGGGACGCCCTGACCCCGATGGTCAAGGACACCGCCTCCGGGCGCTCGCAGACCGACGGCCCCACCTCGGTCACCGCGCCTGAGGAGACCGAGGCCAACCGGGCCCCGGTCGCCGAGTTCGCGCAGAAGGTCCTGGTCGGCGCCGACTACTCAGTGCTCACCGACTACATCTCCACCGAGACGTACCACCAGCACAACCCGACGGCCGCCGACGGCCGCCGACGGCTTCGGCGCCGCCGCTGCGAAGTGGGCCGAACAGGGCAAGAACCTGGTCTACAAGACAGTCCACAAGGTCATCGCCCAGGGAGACTTCGTCCTGCTCCAGTCCGAGGGCGAGTTCGGCGTCCCCGTCGCGTACTACGACCTCTTCCGCGTCCAGGGCGGCAAGATTGTCGAGCACTGGGACATCATCGCCCCGATCCCGGCCGAACTGCCCCACGACAACACCATGTTCTGACCACCGCCCGGCGCGCCGCACCGCAACGGTCATGCAACCACCAACTGCCGCCCCCACAGGCAGGCAGAGCGCCAGCCGACTGCATCAATCATCGCGATGAAGAGCGCAGGTCCGGAACACTGCCTCTTCACCAGTAGAGCGCGACGACGCACTCTTCCCGCCGCCACACGCGTCAGGCCCCTGCGGGAATCGCCACTGAGCTGCCAAGGCCGTCAGTGGCTGCCCCCGGCACTTCGCCCGCTTCGGCCGCTATGGGCGTCCGAGGAGTTGGCTGCCGGCCGTGTTGTCGGTGCGGGCGGTGAAGTAGTCGGTGAAGGCCTGGACGAATTCGTCTTCGGTGATGCGGCCGTCTCCATCGTGGTCGAGCTGGCGGAAGCCGTGGTTGAGTTCGGCGGGGTGGACCCGGGAGCCGCCGAAGATCGTGCGGTACTCATCGGCGCACAGGTGTCCGCTGCCGTCGGTGTCCGCAGCCTGGAAGATTGCCCGCACCGCAACATGCAACCCCTGCTCGAGATAGCCCGGCCCGGTGTCGATCCCGGTGAGCATGGCGGTGACGAACTCCTCACAGGTCACCTGTCCGTCGTCGTCCGCATCCATGCCGGTCCGCAGGTGCTGCCACCAGGTCTCGAAGGCGGCATAGACGCGGGCTTCGCGCTCAGGGGTGAGTTCGAGCGGCCAGCACACGTTGTGCGCCATGGCCTGGAGATCGGTCGAGCTGATGCGGCCGTCGCCGGTCTGGTCGAGGACCTGGCGGAAGAAGGTCCGCAGACGCGCCGGGCGGAAATCGGCACCCTTGCGGCGGCGTGGTGCGGGTAGCCGGACAGGTCTTGCTTCCGGCGGGGAGGGACGGTCGGTGGAGGCGGTGGGAGGCTGCGAAGCCGAGGAGTTGCCCGCCAGTGGGGTGCGGTAGCGGCGGTGCTCGGGCAGCGCATTCATCAGCACGCGCATGCCACGGTGCAGGATGAAGGACAGCAGGGCCGCGCGGCGGGTGCGGGGCAAGTGGAAGCGCTCACGGAAGGCTTCCGGCAGGTCCGCGATGGTCAGCGCGCCGATCACGTGGGCGGCCACCGTGCGCACAAGCGGCCAGGCCGGCTTCAGGTGGCCGAGGCGGCGGGGTGCGGGTGCTTCACGGAGCATGTCGAAGAGCAGGTAGCGCACGGGTTCGCTGTATTCGAGGCGCTCGCGGATTGTGCGGTCCATATACGCGGGCACGTCCGCGGCCGTGGCCGGGAGCAGGTCGTCGGAGAGGCCGAACTCGGTACACACCGCACGGAATTCACCGTACATCTGATCCAGTTCGGGCGGCGCCAGAGGGCGTCCGGACAGTTCCCGCATCGCCGTCATGCACTCGTACAAGGTGACCAGTACCCACACCCGCACCGCCGGGTCCAACGCTGTGAACGGCCTGCCCTGCTCGTCGGTCCCGGCCAGACGGCGGTGCGTGCGCTCCAGACGGGCAACCTCACGGCGTAGCCCTTCACGGTCGGAGAAGAACAGCCGCTTCCCGCTGTCCATGGTGTGCTCGATACGACGCCACGGGTGCGCGCGGTAGGTGGAGAAGTTGGCCATGCCGGCGGCGACCGCCGGATCCGCGGTCTGCAAAACCAGCAGCCGCCACGCCACCAACCCGATCCGCCATTCCCCCAGCGTGCGGCGCAGCAGCGAATCAGGACCAGGAAGATCAGCGGTAGCCAAGGGACGTCTCCTCAAGCATGTGTACAGGATTGAGCAGGGGACGCCCGAAGAGCGATCATCCGGCTATCCGCCCAGCTCAACGGTCCTACCGGAATCCGGGAGCGGCCAGGTTCCCGAATTCACCCATCCGAGACACGCCACAGGGCCGCGGAAACGGGCGATTCAGACAAAGGACTTCTACCGGGCTGCCTCTGTCCGAGCACGACATTGCGAGCGGCGCGGAATCTCTGGGGCTCGGCCTGTTGCGTGAGCGCGGACGCTAGGGGTTAGTGCAGCTCAGCGCCGGTCCTGCCCACCGTTTCGAGCAACAGGTGTGGTGCCGTCGCTGGTTGGAGTTCGGAGCTCCTGACCGCCTGTCACTCCGATCCTGCCGAGCCGGGGCAACGCAGCGGCCTCGCTCCCATGCACGGAAGCGAGGCCGTACGGTCCATGATCCAGAACACGCGCTTGGCGCCGGCATCGGGTTCCTGACCTGGGCGTACCAGGTTCATGAACGGCTGGATGCCGGTCGTGGGCTCGGTGCGACCGAACAACCGGGCTCGGGGACGTCGTAGGCGGCGAGGTACGCGAGGGCTCCGCCGCGGCCTTAGGTGTGATTGCCCTGCATCGCGCCCGGGCCCGGCCTGGCGGCCGGAGCCGGTGGAAGGTAAATGCGTCGACAGTGCCCCTCGGCGCCCGGCAAAGTGGCCGCCCGTGACGAGCAGTGAGCTGTGGACCCATGCGACCGCCGACCGCTATGACGCCGAGGAGACCGAGATGTCCTCGGCCGCCGTTCTCGGACCGACTCTCGCCTTCCTGGCCGAGCTCGCCGGGGACGGCCGGGCACTGGAGTTCGCCATCGGGACCGGACGAGTGGGCGTCCCGCTCCGGGAACGCGGCGTGCCGGTAGTGGGCATCGAACTGTCCGAGCACATGGCAGCGGTGCTGCGGCGCAAGATCGACGAGGGCACGCTTCCGGTAGCCATCGGGGACATGGCTACCACCGTCGTCGCCGGCGAGTTCGCCCTGGTCTATCTCGTCTACAACACCATCACGAACTTGCTCACGCAGGACGAGCAGGTCGAGTGCTTCCGCAACGCCGCGCGTCATCTGGAGCCCGGCGGCCGATTCGTCATCGAGCTGGGCGTGCCGCCGCTGCGGTTCCTGCCGCCCGGCCAGGTCGCGGTGCCGTTCGACGTCTCCGAGCAGCATCTGGGCTTCGACACCTTCGACCTGGTCAAGCAGATTCTCGTCTCGCACCACTTCACCCGCGATGGCGACGACGGCCGCTACCGTCGCGGCAACTCCCGGCACCGGTACGCCTGGCCGGCAGAGCTCGACCTGATGGCACGGATCGCTGGACTCGAACTGGAGCGTCGCGTCGCGGACTGGGACGGGGCGCCTTTCACCCAGGACTCCGCAAAGCACATCTCCGTGTGGCGCAAGCCAACCTGAGGTCGGCCACCGGGCCGTCGACGTGAGCCGTGCCTGTCCTGAAACTCCTATCGGGAGTTCAGGCGTCGCCAGCAGATCAGTGCGCATCCGAGGGTGAGGGACGGCTTCGTGGATGTCGTCGCGTATCTCCCAGCGGATCCGCAGGCGGCGGAACCAGTGCAGGTGGGCGAATGCTCGTTCGACGACCCGGCGTTGGGCGCCGAGTCCGAAGCCACGCTCCGCGCCCCGGCGGGCGGTATGCGGCTTCACGCCGAGGTCCCAGACGAGGTGGCGGTACTTGTCGTGGTCGTAGCAGTCCTTGGTCCCGACCACTTCGTCACCGCCCAGATGATGTAACTCGACATCGCCACAGGCAACCTGCGTGGGTTCATGCCGGGCACCCGCCCCCGCTGCTGATCCGCGACCGCGCTGTGGTTGACCGGCTGGAATGCCCCACCCTTTGCCGGTCGGCTTCGGCGGCGAGCAGCCGCAGGTCACCGGAAGCGCCCTGTGCCGCGGGGTTCTCTCGGCAGGGCAGTCGGGGCGCTGTCCTCGTCATGGAGCTACGGCGGTTCAAGGTCGGACCATGTCAGACCCTCGCAGCAGGAGCTGTGCCACGGCAATGCCTGCAACTACGATCGCCGCCCGGAACGGCCACCGGTTCCCAGCTTTCGATGGCACGGCCGTGCCCAGGATGGAGATGGCTGCGGCAGCCGCCGCCAGCATCCAGCTCGTCGCCCCCACCGGCCCAGGCGGCCCTGCCACGAGCACGGCCACGGCCGCCAGCATCATGAGCGGGGCCAGCCACCGGCAGGCCGCCCGGCCCAGCCGCTGGGGCAGTCCGCGCACACCGGCCGCGAGATCGTCCTCGATGTCCGGAAGGACGTTCACCAGGTGCGCGCCCATGCCCAGCAGTGCGCCAGCCACCGGGGCCCACCAGTGCGGCCAGGACGGTGACAGCAGACCGAGCGTGACGAAGGCCGGTAGCGAACCGAAGCCCACGGCATAGGAGAGCGGGGAGAGCACTGTGTGCTTCAACCACAGGTTGTACGCCCAGCCCGCGGCCGTGCCTCCCAGATGTATCGCTCCGGCTGCTGCGCCGCTCAGCAGTGACAGCGGTACGCACAGCCCCAGCGCCGTGCCGGCTGCAACAGTCACCACTCTAGGCGGGAGTTCACCGGCGGCCACCGGCTTGTCGCGGCGGCCGCCGTCTGTGTCGCGCTGTGCGTCGACTGCGTCGTTGCACCAGCCGATCGAGAGCTGGCCGGCCAGCACCGCTGCTGCTACCGCCGCCGAACCCGCCGGCCCGCGGCCGGCCGCCGCGGCCAGCGCGGTCACGAGGACCGTCACGGCCAGTGCCGGCTCCAGGTGGCAGGAGCGGAGCAGTGCCGGGACACGGTGTGTCGTGAGCGGAAGGGGCTCGGACGGGTGTAGAGACACGACTGCAAGGTACAAGCCATTCGCGACAAGGGAGGCATTACCGTCATGCGTGTCCCAATCATCGCCGGCGATGCCTTCCCCGCTCCAGCCGTGCCGGGCTGGAGGGCTGTGCCCGCCACGGGGATCACGGTCGCGGCCGTTCGCACCGCACTGCCGCCGCACCGTTACGCACAGGACGACCTCGTCGAGCCGATCGGCGACCTGTGCCTGCCCCCGGGGGCCGACCGCGCTTTGCTGCGCCGTCTGCACGCATCTTCCGGCGTGCGAACGCGGCACCTCGCGCTGCCGATCGAGCGGTACGCAAGCCTCGGCGACTTCGGGCAGAGCAATGACGCATGGATGGCTGTCGGCCTGGAGTTGGGGGAGGAAGCCCTCACCGGCGCACTGCGGGATGCGGGACTCGAGCCGGCCGATGTGGACCTACTGGTGTGCGCCTCCATCACCGGCATCGCCGCCCCGTCGCTCGACGCCCGTCTAGCCGGGCGCGTGGGGTTGCGGCCCGACGTGAAAAGGCTTCCGGTGTTCGGCTTGGGGTGCGTGGCGGGCGCGGCCGGCATCGCCCGGCTCCACGACTACCTGCGCGGACATCCCGACGACACCGCTGTGCTGCTCACCGTCGAGCTGTGCTCACTGACGCTCCAGCAGCGCGACCGCTCCCGCGCCAATCTCGTCGCCGGCGCACTGTTCGGTGACGGCGCGGCAGCGCTCGTCGCACGAGGCGGTAGCTGTGGCAGCGGCACCCGGGCGGGCGACGCCGGACCCTCGGTGGTTGCCACGTGCAGCCGCCTGTATCCGGGCACGGAGCAGCTCCTTGGGTGGGACATCGGCGCCGATGGGTTCCGCGTCGTGATCGACACGGGTATCCCTGGCATTGTGCGGGACCACTTCGGCCGACACGTGCGTGCTTTCCTCGCCTGCCACGGCCTCACCACCGACGACATCGAGACCTGGGTGTGCCATCCAGGCGGTCCAAGGGTGCTCTCCGCCGTAACCGACACCATCGGCCTCCCCGCCGACGCCCTGGACAGTGCATGGCGCTCACTTGCGACGGTAGGGAACATGTCGTCCGTCTCCGTGCTGCACATCCTGCGGAACACCTGGCAGTCCCGTCGGCCAGAGCCCGGTGCCTGGGGCCTGCTGATGGCGATGGGCCCCGGGTTCTGCTCCGAACTCGTCCTGCTGCGCTGGTGAGTGGCCACATGAGCTGGTACACGCTTCTCGTCCTGGCCGTCGCCGTCGAACGTGTCGCGGAACTCATCGTCGCCCGGCGCAACGCGGCATGGACCCTGGCCCGCGCCGGTATGGAGTACGGCCGCGGCCACTACCCGGTCATGGTCGCCCTGCACATGGGTCTGCTCGTGTGCTGTCTCCTCGAGCCCGTGATCTCCAACCGACCGTTCCTGCCCGTCCTGGGCTGGCCCATGCTCGTGCTGGTCGTGTGGGCACAGTCGCTGCGCTGGTGGTGCATCACGACACTCGGGCCCTACTGGAACACCCGGGTCATCGTCGTTGCGGGAGCGAGCCTGGTGAGCGCCGGACCCTACCGGTTCCTTCGCCACCCCAATTACGTCGCCGTTGTCGTGGAGATCGCCGCCCTACCCCTCGTGCATTCCGCGTGGATGACCGCCGCGATGTTCAGCCTCGCCAATGCGATCCTGCTCACGGTCCGTGTGCGCTGCGAGAACGCCGCGCTCACCCGAGCGGTTCCCGCGTGAGCGGCGGCCATGACCTGCTGATCGCCGGAGGCGGGCCCGCCGGGCTGGCGACTGCCCTGTACGCTGCGCGCGCCGGCCTCGACGCCGTCGTGGCCGAGCCGCGCCAGGCGCCGGTCGACAAGGCGTGCGGTGAGGGTTTGATGCCCTGCGCCGTCCACGCCCTTACCGCCCTCGGCCTCCAGGTCGCCGGCCACCCCATTGCCGGCATCCGCTACGTCCAGGGCCCACGTCAGGTGCAGGCATCATTCAGGCAAGGCCCCGGCCTCGGTGTGCGCCGCACCAACCTGCACAGTGCCCTGCACCGGGCCGTAGTGGAGGCGGGGGTGCCCGTACTGCCCCTGCGAGTGGAAGAAGTACGGCAGGACACCACCGGCATCACCATCCCCGGCACGGGTCTGCGTGCCCGGTGGCTGGTTGCCGCGGACGGCTTGCACTCACCGGTCCGCCGCTCCCTCGGCCTGGCAGCGCAGCCCTGCGGGACACCCCGCTACGGGCTTCGCCGCCACTATGCCGTGCAACCTTGGTCTCCGTACGTCGAGGTGCACTGGGGACGGCATATGGAGGCGTACGTCACCCCGCTCGGTCCGCAACTCGTGGGCATCGCCTTGCTGACCGCCCACCGTGCCCCCTTTGATACCCAACTGGAGCACTTCCCCGCGCTGACCGCCAGGCTCCGCGCTGAAACGGCCGTCACTGTGGTGCGAGGCGCAGGGCCGCTCCGTCAAAAGGCCCGTGCCCGATTCGAGGGGCGGGTACTGCTCGTGGGCGACGCCGCCGGATACATCGACGCGCTGACCGGTGAGGGTATTTCGCTGGCCCTCACAGGCGCCGAAGCCTTGGTGAACAACGTGCACCGAGGCACACCAGGTCGCTACGAGGCTGACTGGAAACGCGCGACCCGCCGCCATCGGCTGCTGACGGAACTTCTGGTACGGGCCCGACAGCAGCCCGTGCTTGCACCGCGCATCGTGCCCACGGCCGAACGCATGCCGCGGGCCTTCGCTGCCGTAGTGAACGCCCTGATGTGAACCGAATCCGCGATCAAGGGCTACGGTTCCTCGACGCGGGGGAGACACACCTGGAATGCGGTGTAGCCCGGACGGCTGTTCAGGGCGACGCGCCCGCCGTGCGCAGTGGTCACCGCCTGAGTGATTGCCAAGCCCAGGCCCGTGCCGCCCGCGCTCCTCGAACGCCCGTTGTCGGTGCGGACGAACCGGTCGAAGACCTCGGACTGTAGCTTTTCCGGTACGCCGGGTCCGTTGTCCTGGACCAGGATTTCCACTTCGTGGTCGCATTCGGTGAGGCCTACCGTCACCAGGGTGCCCGGCGGAGTGTGGGTGCGGGCGTTCGCGAGCAGGTTGGTGAGCACCTGCTGAAGTCCGCGCTGATCGCCTCGGAGCACCACGGGTTCCTCGGGAAGCCGCAGTACCCAGCGGTGTTCCGGCCCGGCGGCGTGTGCGTCGCTCACCGCGTCGAGAACCAGACGGGTGAGGTCCACCGGCTCGGTCGCCGGCGGGGGCCCCGCGTCCAGCCGGGCGAGCAGCAGCAGATCGTCCACGAGCTCGCCCATGCGCACGGATTCGCAGCGGACCCGGCCGAGGGCGTGACGCACCTCGTCCGGCACCGGATCGCGGCTGCGCAGTGCCAGCTCCGCGTGCCCGCGGATCGAGGCCACCGGGGTCCGCAGCTCATGGCTGGCGTCGGCAGCGAACCGGCGCAGCCGCTGCTCGCTGGCGAGCCTGCGGGCGAGTGACTCCTCGACGTGCTGAAGCATCCGGTTGAACGCGCCGCCGAGCCGGCCCACCTCGGTTCGGGGGTCGGTGTCCGGGACGCGTGGAGGCATCGCCACCTCGCCTCCGGCCAGGGGTAGTTGGGCCACCCGCGAGGCGGTGGCCGCCACCCGTCGCAGCGGGCGCAGCGACAGCCGGACCCATACCGCGCCGGCGATCCCGGTGACCAGCAGCGCGGCACCGAACACCACCGCCTCCACCAGCTCCAGCCGGCTCACGGTGTCCTCGACGGGTTGCAGTGGCAGCCCGGTGATCAGCACATCACCGGCCGGGCCACGGACGCCCATCACCCGGTACTCGGCGAGCGTGGAGAGCCGGATGCTGCGGCCCCGGGCGTCGGCGGGCACCTGTGCCAGCACCCGGCGGTCGGCGTCGGTGAGCGGCACCGGGGTCTCGGTCCGCTCGCCGACCACGGCGGCCCGGGTCACCGATCCGCCCAGCACGCAGGCGCCGAAGGTGCCGGCGGCCTGTCCGCGGGTGTCGGGACCACCGTTGTTCCCGCCGGAGGACCCGGCCGGGTCCAGGCTCGCCGGGAAGTGGCCGCCGATGGCGGTCAGCTGCTGATCGAGCCGGCGTACCAGGAAGCCTTCGAGGGCGGCGGTGGTGGCCACGCCGACCGCGAGGCAGCTCAGCGCCAGCAGGGCCACCAGCCCGAGGGTGAGCCGTGCCCGGAGGCTGCGCAGGGCCGGGCGGGCGGGGAGTTTCATCGCGGGTCCGACTTGAGTACGTAGCCGACCCCGCGCACCGTGTGGATCAACGGGGAACGCCCGGCGTCGATCTTCTTGCGCAGATAACTGATGTAGAGCTCGACCACATGCGCCTGGCCGCCGAAGTCGTAGCTCCACACCCGGTCGAGGATCTGGGCCTTGCTGAGCACCCGCCGAGGGTTGCGCAGCAGAAACCGCAGCAGCTCGAACTCGGTCGGCGTCAGCTCCACCACCTGTCCGCCGCGAGACACCTCCCGGGCGTCCTCGTCCATCACGAGATCGCCGAAGGCCAGCAGTTTCGTGGTGTCCGTGGACCGGGTCATGCCGGCCCGGCGCAGCAGCCCGCGCAGCCGGGCCAGCACCTCTTCCAGGCTGAACGGCTTGGTGACGTAGTCGTCGCCGCCCGCGGTGATGCCGGCGATGCGGTCCTCCACGGCATCGCGGGCCGTCAGGAACAGCACGCACACTCCCGGCGCCTGGGCGCGCAGCCCCCGCAGGACCTGGAGCCCGTCGATGTCGGGGAGCATCACATCCAGCACTACCGCGTCGGGCCGGAAGTCACGGCCGGTGCTGAGCGCGTCCTCACCGGTGCCTGCGACGCGGACCTCCCAGCCCTCGGAGCGCAGTACGTCGGAGAGGATTCCGGCCAGGTCGGGTTCGTCGTCGACGACGAGCACCCGCACCGGCGTGCCATCGGGATGGCGCAGACCGGGCGGGGCGGCGGAGGGGGCATCGGGCGTGTCCATGGTCCTGGCAGTATCCCGCCCCAAGCTCTGCGTTTCCTCTGAGTCCGCTTCGCAGGGTCCGTAGCTCCCCTTTTCAGCGGAAATCCAGAAGTTGCGCTGCCACGGTGTGCCCACCGACGGGGCCGCCGCCTGACGCAGGACCCCGCCGGTGGCCTGATCCGTTCGCCGAGGGGAGTCCTCATGACCGCTGTCCCGCACACCCGCACCGGCAGGTACGTTCCGCGACACGCGCCACCGCCGGCCCGGCGCGTTCCCCCGGAAGGGGTTCTGGTGGTGGTCTACGGCGGTGCCGTCGCCGTGCTCGCCCTGTGGTGGCGCCACACACCGTCGGTCGTCGGCCTTGACGGCTGGCTGACCGGCGCGGGCCGGATCACCGGGCTGCTCGCGGGCTATGCCTGCGCGGTCCTGCTCGCCCTGATGGCGCGGGTGCCGGTGCTGGACCGGGTGGTGGGTACCGACCGGCTCGCCCGCTGGCATGCGACGGGCGGGCGGTACACCGTGTTCCTCGCCCTCGCCCACACCGCGCTGATCATCTGGGGCTCCTCGATCACCGCGCGAACGAACGTGTTCGACCAGACGACGACCCTGGTGTTCCAGTACCAGGACGTGCTGTGGGGCACGTTCGGCCTGCTGCTGCTCGTCGGTGTGGGGGTGGTGTCCGCCCGCGCCGCACGCCGCCGCATGAGTTATGAGACCTGGCACTATCTGCACTTCTGCACCTATCTCGCGGTGTTCCTGGCCTTCTTCCACCAACTGTCGAACGGCGAGGACTTCGTGGCCGACCGGCCGGCCCGACTCGCCTGGTACACGCTGTACCTCGGGGTGGCGGCGCTGCTGCTGTGGAACCGCTTTCTCACCCCCCTGCGGCGGGCGCTGCGGCACCGGCTGAAGGTCGCCGAAGTCCACCCGGAGGCGCCCGGGGTCGTCTCGGTCTACCTCACGGGAAAGCGGCTGGAAGAACTGGGGGCGCAGCCCGGCCAGTTCTTCCGCTGGCGCTTTCTCGCCCCCGGCCAGTGGTGGACCGCAAACCCGTTCTCGCTCTCCGCGCCGGCCGGCCCGAGCGAACTGCGGATCACCGTGAAGGAGGCCGGTGGCCACAGCCGGGCGGTGGCCCGGCTCCGGCCCGGCACGCGGGTATGGGCGGAAGGGCCCTACGGAGCCTTTACGGCCGCCCGCCGCAGCAGTTCGAAGGTGCTGCTGCTGGGCGGCGGTGTCGGCATCACCCCGCTGCGGCCGCTGTTCGAGACCCTGCCCGGCGAGGTGACCCTGGTGTACTTCGCCCGGCGTGCGGAGGACCTCGCGCTGCGCAGCGAGCTGGAGGACATAGCTGCCGCCCGTGGCGCGCAGGTGCACTATGCACTCGGCGAAGGGGCCGGGAACTCCCTGCCGCTGACGGCTGACGCATTGTGCGACCTGATCCCCGACCTGGCCTCCCATGACGTCTACCTGTGCGGGCCGCCGGGGATGGCCGAGGCCGCCAAAAGCGCCCTGCGAGGCGCCGGAGTACCGCGCCGCCGCATCCACCACGAGTCGTTCGCGTTCTGAGGAGACCGCACCATGAAGCGAGCCGTTGCCGCCACCACCGCCACCGTCGCAGGTCTCTTCCTGATGCTGGCCCTGAAGCCGCACCAGACTCCGGCGGCCGCAGCCGCCCCGCCGGCCGGGCCCGCCCCCAGCGCGTCACCGAGCGGCGCCCCGTCCACCCCGGAGCACGACCGGACATCGGGGACCTTCACCGGGGACACCGTCGACACCGCGCGCGGCCCGGTGCAGGTGCGGGTCACCCTGGTCAAGGGCAGGCTCACCACGATCGCCGTGCTCAAGGGTGAGCATGACGAGGGCGCCAGCGCCGATGCCGTACCCCGGCTCACGCAGGAGGCGCTGGCCGCGCAGCGCGCGAAGATCGACGCCGTCTCCGGTGCGACGTTCACCAGTCAGGGCTATATCTCCTCGCTGCAGAGCGCACTGGACCGTGCCCATGACTGAGCCCGGCGCGGTGCGCCATGCCGAGCACGCCATGGGCACCGTGTTCTCCTTCGACATCCGCGGCGCACCGACCCGCGCGGTCACCCGGGCACTGGCCGACGCCGTGGCCTGGCTGCACCGAGTGGACGAGGTCTTCTCGACCTACCGCGCCGGCAGCCAGATCAGCCGCCTGGGCCGCGGCGAGCTGACGGAGCAACAGTGCGACCCCGAGGTGGCAGAGGTCCTTGAGCTGAGCCGGGCCGCCGCGCGATCCAGCAACGGATGGTTCTCCGCCACCCCCCGTGGCCGCCTCGACCCGTCGGCCGTGGTCAAGGGCTGGGCGGTCGAGCGTGCCTCGCAGCTGCTGTACGACGCGGGCGCCCGTCATCACAGCATCAACGGCGGCGGTGACATCCAGACCCGGGGCGAGGCCGCGCCCGGCCGGCCCTGGCAGATAGGCGTCGCCCACCCGCTGTCTCCCGGTGACCTCACCACTGTGGTCACCGGCCGGGACCTGGCCGTCGCGACGTCCGGCACCGCCGAGCGCGGCCCGCACATCCTCGACCCGCACACCGGCCGGCCGGCGACGGATCTTGCGTCGATCACGCTGGTCGGCCGCCACCTCACCGAGGTGGACACGCTCGCCACGGCCGCCTTCGCCATGGGTGACGCCTCTCGTGAGTGGCTGCGGTCGCTGGACGGGATCGAGGCCTTCGCGGTCACCGCGGACGGACAGGCGTGGTGGACACCCGGCTTCGCCGCGTACGGGCGGTGTCCAGCAGGACGATGAACCCGCACACCCCGACCAGGCTGATCACCGCCTTGATCCAGTGGGCCATCCCGTGCCATCCGGCGATCCGCACGTGACGCACGTCTACCCGGCGTTCGTACAGGAAGCCGCCCTCTTCGGCGGTGGGCGCCAGTGGGACCGCGCAGCTCGTCCACGCGGGTGGCGATTGGGCAGGCCGGCTGGGACAAGCGGGCCGGCCTGGTGCCGCTCGTCGCAGGGCCCCGGCCATGGCGCCAAGTCCGGGGGCGCGTCTCAGCGGTGGTATACCTGTGCGGATTACCCACCCAGTGCCAGTTCACCGGGTTGTACTGCCTCTTCAGCGCGGTACGCCTAGTCCCGTAGCCCGCCACGGCGGCCTCCGCCGCGGCCGCCAGGCCGTCGAGTTCCTCCGGCACCGGCACGCGGAGCCGCAGGTGCTGCTTGCGGTGGGCGAGGAGAAGTTCGCCGCCGGGCGTGCAGTCCAGCAGGGCGAAGTGTGTGAGGGCCTTGAACGGCTTGTCCTCGGTGGACATGAGGGATCGCAGGCGGCCGTCGGCGTTCCACGCGTACAGGCCGTAGCGGTTGAGGTGGAAGGCTCGGGCGCGGTGTGGGTCGGCCACCACGGTGAAGCAGAAGCCGGTGACCGGGCTGTCCTTGTACGGGTCCAGCCCCTCCGGGCGGCCCCGCACGACTCCCTGGCCGTCGAGGAGCGCGAAGGTGACAGTGGCGGTGGGCGTTCCGTCGGGGGCGTGCCGGGTGACGATCCGGTAGCCGGAGTTCTGCTCAGCGGGGTCCGCGGCTGGTGTGCGCATGGGGAGAATCGGCGGGGGCAAGCGGCCGGTCGCCCAAAGGTAGCTCAGTGCACGGTGCCCGCGGCTGGGGAGCGGGCGATACACGAGCTGGACAGTCGAGAAGCCGGTGTCCCGCGCGCACGGTGCGCGGGACACCGGGTTCTCATGGCTCGGTGTTCTCTTGGCTCATTTCTTGCCGGTGACCGAGGTCTCGGTCACCGTGCGCTCCGGGCCGGCAGTTGGCCGCAGTCACCGCCGGCGCACTTGCTCAGCCAGTCGGTGAAGTCGGCGTCGTACCTGGTGCCGATGGTGTCGCGGAGCAGGCTGTGGGCGGCGTCGTACTCGCCTGCGCGGTAGTGGCCGAGCAGGGTGGCCACATCCTCGGGGTGTGACTGGAGCATGTACCGGACGCCCAGGTAGCCCCACTGGTAGATACGGGTGGTGTCGGCGTTGTCGTAGGTGGTCTCGAAGAGCTGGCTCAGCTGGTACGTGCCCTTGCCCGCCTCCTCGATCGCCCGGTCGTAGGTGATGCCGCGGTACGAGTAGGAGACGTACTCGGCGAAGCCCTCGACCCACATCACGGTCGGAGTGGTCTGCCCGGCTGCGAAGTCGCCGTGCATGTCGAAGCGACCGTCGAGGTAGTGGGTGTACTCGTGGTTGAGGTTCCAGATCTGGAAGGCGCCGTCCTGGGCCGGCTGCTCGTAGGCGATGAAGCGCGGCTGGTTGCCCTCAGCGGCCGGGTCGCCCTCCAGGTACATGCCGCCGTTGTTGGTGTCGATACCGAAGACGACGCCGGCGTAGGTCTTGTAGTCGGTGCTGGAGTTGAAGGCGACGATCTCGATGTTGGTGTTCTTGTCGTCCTTGACCGGGCCGTTGTCCTTGACGATGCCGTGGAAGACCGGGTCCTGCTTGAGGATGCTGTCGCACGTGGCCGAGAGTTCGGACGCGGTCAGCTCCTGCGCGAGGATCTTCGCGCTCGGACCGCATTCGTGCTTGATCGTCAGCACCGCGTCGCGCACGCGGTTCTTCAGGTCACAGGTGTCGTACTCGGCGCAGTTCGCCTTGTCGAACTCATCCGTCATCTCGGCCAGGCCGACCCAGAGCGGGGCGGTGCGCCCAGTGACCTCGCTGCGGCCGAGCAGCTCCTTGACCAACGGCTTGACGGTGTCCTTGAGTTCGGCGTGCTGTAGGAAGCGGCTGAGTTCACGTCCGGCGTTGCTGGCCAGGTAGGACTTGTCGGTGCCGAGCAGATCGTCGTGGGCGACGGCGAAGTCACGCAGTCCGGTGAGGACGCTCGGGTCGGCCTTCACGGCTTCCACGAATTCCGGCAGCTGGTGGCCGCGGAACAGCACGGTGTAGGTGTTGTTGACCGCCGCGAGCATCCCGTAGAACTGGTCGTACGACGAGTTGTAGTCCTTCTCGAGACGCTTGACCACGTTGAGGTACCGGGCGTTCTCTCCGGAGCTGTCGATCAGGGTGACCGTCTCGGCCAGGGCCTCTCCGTTGGCCTCGGTGACGTCGAAGGCGTGGGACGAGCCGAAGAAGCCGTCCAGGGCGCCCTGAATGGCGCTCTTCAGCGCCGGGCCGTATTCGCCGACGTTCTCCGGCTGGTTGTACTGGATGTAGTAGCCGGCGCGCAGGTACAGCACCACCTGGGCTGCGGAAGTGCTGTTGTCCCCAGGGTAGTTGGCCGCGACATCCTTGAACGCGTTCGCCACCGTGACCATCTGTTCCTCACGGAAGAGGGCCTTGGAGTCCTCACCGGACACGTTGAACAGCGTGTTGATGCAGGTGGTTTCCGACTGCTTGATCTGCTCGACCAGTTCGGTGCCGGTCTTCGACGTGAAGTCGCTGACGTTACAGTCCGCCACGGCCTTCGCCGCGGAGCGGGCTTTCTTGCGTTCTGCGGCGTTCTGGGCCGCGGGGAGCGGAGGGCGCAGCGCGGGGTTTGAGGGCTTCGTGGCCGATCGCGAGGGGGCGGCGGCGTGTCCGGGTGCGAGATCGGCGGCGAGCACGGTGGCGGAGGCGGGCTGTGGGGCGGGGGCCGACCTCGGTGCGGGCTTGGGTCCCCCGGCGCCGGCCGGTGCCGCCTCGCCGTTGGGGGCGAGCATGGTCAGCCCCAGGCCGGCGGCGGCCACGGCGGATATCAGCAGTTGGGCGAGTTTCTTCGCTGTGGGGGGTCTACGCATAGCGATGGCCTCCAGGCCGGTCGGCAGCCGCGCGAGGGGCACGGCAGTGTGGGGGTGCGGACCTTGCTGGCAACGGGAGTTGAACACTCTCGGAGCTGTCAGGCCCGCGAAAAGTGTGACCGTACAATGTCACAGTTCACGTGTTAGTGAGAAGAGGGTGGCAAGTAACAGAACCAGCCCCCTTTTCGTCCCTCCGGTGCGTCTCGCCGGGCTTCGGTGAGCGCCGCGGCGCTGGTTTCGATGGAGAGGCCGGCCCGTCAACGGCCTTGACATGGTGGCTCTTCGGGACTTGCCGTGAAGCCGGTGCTCTCCGGGGAGCCCCTCCGTAGCGGGGACCGCCGCCCGAGCGGCGCCGCCGTCCGCCGGCCCGGTAGGTCAGGGCGCGACCGTCACCGGTCGGGCCGCGTGCGGGTTCAGTTCCCGCCAGCGCGCGTACACCGCGCTGTCACTGCAGGTGGCCAGATAGCCGTCGGCGACTCGGCGCAGGATTTCGGTGCCGTACGGTGCGAGCGGGCCGTCGTGGTGCCAGGCCAGAATGTGCCGGTACCACAGGGGGTTTTCGGCCAGGGGGCGGACCGAGACGCCGGGTACCTCGATGAACGTGGCCTGGCAGAGGCTGACGGCCAGGCCCGCCCGCACGATCTCGATCAGCTGCCGCCCCTCCGCTTCATAGGGGGCGAAGGGAGCGCGGCCGGTCGAGGTGCAGACGGAAGCCCAGTACTCGGGAGTCCGGTCGCTGTCGGGACGGGGGACCGCCCAGTCCTCCTCCAGGAGTTCGGCCAACGGGACCTCGTCCCGCGTGGCGAGCGGGTGGGCCGCCGGCAGGAGGGCGAAGACCGGTTCGCTGACGACCGTGTGGAGTGCCACGCCCGCAAGCTGCGGCAGCTCCTGGTCGGGGTGGTCGCCGAGTACCGCCGCTTCCAGGCGGCGCGCGGCGAGGTCGTCGAGCAGAGCGACGGGGGAGTACTGGCAGCGGCAGGTCAGGTCGGCCTCGGGCAGCAGCGCTCGGACGGCCAGGAGGAGGTGCCCCAGAAGCGGGGCGCCGACCGAGCCGACGCGGATCCGGTCCGCGGCTGTCATACGGCGGGCGGCGCGGGCCGTGTCGACGAGCAGTCCGTCGATGCCCGGCAGTATGGCGCGGGCCCGTCCGATGACCAACTCGCCGAAGGGCGTGGGGACGGTGCCGGACTGTCGCCGGTCGAACAGGGGCCCGCCCAGTGCCGCCTCGATACGGCGCAGCTGGGCGCTGAGTCCTGGTTGCGTCATACGGAGCGAGGCGGCGGCGCGGGTGAGGCTCCCCGCCTCGGCGATCGCGCACACCACCCGCAGATGCCGTATCTCCAGGTCCATGGCGCGGATGTTATGGACTGACGACAGCTTTCGGACAGGGGCGTGCGTCCGCAGTCTTATGTGACATGACACACGCGATGGGCATTTATGGAGAGGTAGTGATGACGTGAGACGGCCACATCTCTTGCCGGGTACACGGTGGGTGCCAGGCACACGGTCGGCGTTTCTGTTGGTGTTGCTCGCCGCCCTGCTCCCGCTTTCGTTCCTCCTCAGCACCCCGGCTGCCCTCGGCACCCCGGCCGCCGACAGCGCGTCGGACTGTGCGCTGCGCGGCACCACCGGCTGGACGGACGAAGGGCACGACACGGACCTCTCCGTGTTCCAGCGCCCGGCGGGAACAATCAAGGCAGCCATGGTCTTTGTGGACTTCCCGGATGCCCCTGCCCCTGCCGCCGAGTCCCCGGCCGACGACGCCGCACAGGTCACGCCCGGTGCGGACTGGCTGTGGAACGCCTCGTACGGCAAGGCATGGCTGGACATCACTCAGCACCGGCGCTGGGCGAGGATGCCGCACAACTCCACCGATTACGGATACGAGCGTGGGATGACGCACGAGCAGCACGAGGCGTACATCAAGGACGCGGTCGCGGCGGCCGATCCGGACGTGGACTTCTCCCGGTACGACATGGTCTACGTCGTACCGACGAAGAACGCGTCGGCGGTCTCCTACACCCCCACCTATGTGTACGAGCCGGGAACGGCGGGCGTCGTCGCCGATGGCAGGCGGGTCAAGTGGGCGGTCACCTTCGGCCAGGACATGTGGCACTGGGGGAAGAAGCTGGTGGCCCACGAGACCGGTCATACCTTCGGGCTGCCCGATCTGTACGCCTTCGACAAGGGCGACGACGACCACCGCTTCGTGGGCGGATGGGACGTGATGGGTCTGATAGGCGGGGCCGGGCCGCAGTACTTCGCCTGGCACTCCTGGAAGCTGGGCTGGACCGATGACAGCCAGGTCGTGTGCCGGGCCTCGGCGGGCAGCGATACCGTGCACCTCACCGCCGTCGAGTACGGGTCCGGCACCAAGATGGCGGTGATACCCACCGGCCCCTCCACCGCGTACGTCGTCGAATCGCGGCGGGCCGTCCAGGCGGATACCGGCCTCTGTGCCACCGGTGCGCTGGTCTACAAGGTCGACTCCTCCGTGAAGTCCGGTGAAGGGCCGATCCGGGTCATGGACGCCAAGCCGAGTGCCACCCCGGCGTCGGGCTGTCGCCCCCTGGACGACGGCCCGTTCTGGGCCGGTGAGACGTTCACCGACTCCGCCGCGGGCGTCCGGATCGAGGTGCTGAGCGCCGACGGGAACGGCGAGACCGTGCAGATCACCAAGTCGTAGCGTGACGCGGATGGCCATGCCCCGGTTCCTGGGCGGGAGCCGGGGCATGGCCGTGCTCAGGCCGTTTCGGGGAAATGGCACGCCACCTGCCGTGCCGGGCCCGGTGCCGCCTTCCGCAGGGAGGGCGCCTCGGTGCGGCAGATCTCCTGGGCCTTGGGACAGCGAGGGTGGAAGGTGCAGCCGGGTGGGGGAGCGGCCGGGCTGGGCGGGTCCCCGAGCAGGGTGATCCGTTCCCGGACCCGTTCGGCGGCCGGGTCGGGCAGCGGGACGGCGGACAGCAGCGCGCGTGTGTAGGGGTGTGCCGGGACGGTGTAGACCTGTTCCTTCGCTCCGATCTCGACGATCCGGCCCAGGTACATCACGGCAACCCGGTCGCACACCCGCTTGACGACGGACAGGTCGTGGGCGATGAAGAGGTAGGCCAGGCCGAGTTCGCGCTGGAGCCGCTCCATCAGGTTGACGATCTGGGCCTGGACGGAGACGTCGAGCGCGGAGACCGGCTCGTCGGCTACGACGAGGCGGGGGCCGGTGGCCAGTGCGCGGGCGATACCGATGCGCTGGGCCTGGCCGCCGGAGAACTCGTGCGGATAGCGGTCGATGTGCTCGGGGATGAGCCCCACCAGCTCCATCAGCTCAGCGGCACGCTTGCGGGCGCCCGCTGCCGAACTGCCCTGGACGAGCAGCGGATCGGAGATGATCCGGGCCACCGTCTGGCGCGGATTGAGCGAGGAGTGCGGGTCCTGGAAGACCATTTGCAGGTCCTTGCGGAGCGGCTTGAGTACCCGCTGCGACAGATGGCTGATGTCACGTCCGTCGTACGTGACGGAGCCGGCGGTGGGTTCCAGGAGCCGGACGATCGAGCGTCCGGTGGTGGACTTGCCACAGCCGGACTCGCCGACAAGGCCCAGTGTCTCACCCTCCGCCACGTGGAAGGTGATGCCGTCGACGGCCCGGACCGGCGCGGACCGCTTCCTCCCGGGGAACCTCACCGTCAAGTTCTTTACGGACAACAAGGGTTCGGTGGTCGTGGTGGTCATGGAGCCATGCCTCCGTACGCGGGGAAGTGACAGGCGGCCGGATGCCCGGTCGGGCCGTCGAGGAGGGGGAGTTCGCTCTCGCATCGGGAGCGCTCCTCGGCGGGGGCGTCGGCCGGCCGGGGGCAGCGGGGCGCGAACGCGCAGCCGGGGGCCGGGGTGAGCAGGGACGGCGGGCTGCCGGGGATCACCCGCAGCGGTTCCTCGTCGCTGTCGTCGAGACGGGGGAGGGAGTCGAGGAGGGCGCGGGTGTAGGGGTGGGCCGGTTCCGCGAACAGGGTGTCCACAGGGGCCCGTTCGACGCTCCTTCCCCCGTACATCACCAGAACGTCGTGGGCGACCCGGGCGACCACTCCCAGATCGTGCGTGATCATGATGACGGCCAGTCCCCGCTCCTCCTGGAGCCGGGCGATGAGCTCCAGGATCTGCGCCTGGACGGTGACGTCCAGGGCGGTGGTCGGCTCGTCCGCGATGAGCAGCTCGGGTTCGCAGGCCAGGGCCATCGCGATCATCACACGCTGGCGCATTCCGCCGGAGAACTGATGCGGGTACTCCCGCGCCCGGCGCCGCGGTTCGGGGATACCGACCTCGCCCAGCGCTTCCACGGCCCGCTCGCGGGCGGCCCTTCTGCCGCTGCCGAAGTGCACGCGGTGGTGCTCGGCTATCTGTTCGCCCACGGTGTAGTACGGGTGGAGACTGGAGAGCGGGTCCTGGAAGATCATCGCCATCTTCCGGCCGCGCAGCCGGTTCAGGTCGCGTTCCGGCAGGCCCGTCAGCTCCCGGCCGCCCAGGGTGATGGAGCCGGTGACCGAAGCGCCGGTGTGCAGCCCCATCACCGCCAGGGAGGTGACGGACTTGCCGGAGCCGGACTCGCCGACGATGCCAAGGGTTCGTCCCCGGTGCACCTCGAAGCCGAGGCCGTCCACGGCCCGTACCGGACCGCGCGGGGTGGGGAAGGTGACCGTCAACTCCCTCACCGAGAGCACGGGTTCGCGAGCGCTCATCAATACCTCACTCGGGGATCGACGACGGCGTAGAGCAGGTCGACGGCCAGGTTGGCGACGACGATGAAGGTGGCGGCCAGCAGCGTCACTCCGAGGATCACCGGCTGGTCGCCGCTGGAGAGCGCTCCGTAGAAGAGCCGCCCGATGCCGGGGAGCCCGAAGATGGACTCGGTGATCACCGCGCCGGCCAGCAGTCCGCCCAGATCCATGCCGAAGATGGTCAGGACCGGGGTCATACCGGCCCTCAGCCCGTGTTTGACCACGACCGTCCGGCGCGGCAGGCCCTTGGCACGGGCGGTGCGGATGTACGGCTCCGCCATCGTCTCGATCATCGAACTGCGGCTCTGCCGTGCGTACATCGCCGCGTACAGGACGGCCAGCGCCAGCCAGGGCAGCAGCAGGTTCGACGCCCAGTCGAGCGGGTTGTCGCCGAACGGCACGTACTGCGGGTAGGGCAGCAGGCCCGCGGTCCGGATCACCCCGTAGATCAGCAGCATCGAGGTGAAGTAGACCGGCAGCGAAGCGGCGGCCACCGCGCCGACCATGAGGGCGCGGTCGGTGAGGGTGTCCTTGCGCAGGGCCGCGGCGACCCCCGCGGACAGCCCGAGGACCAGCCAGATCACCGCGGCGCCGAAGGCCAGCGAGGCGGAGACCGGAAGACGGTCCATCAGCAGGTCCCAGACCGCTTCGCTGTTCTCGTAGGAGTAGCCCAGGCACGGGAAGCGGCAGTGCAGCTCGTACTGGCCCGTGCCCATGGTGCGGCCGGTGAAGATGCCGGTGACGAAGTCGGCGAACTGCCGCCACAGGGGCTGGTCGAGGCCCATGTGCTCACGGATCGCCGTCAGCCGCTCGGTACTGCACGACTTGCCACAGGCCGCGGCCGCCGGGTCGGACGGCAGGACGTAGAAGATGGTGAAGGTGATGGCGGCGATGGCGATCAGGACGCCGATGACGCCGAGTATCCGGCGCCCGAGGTAGCGGGTCATGTGCGGCTTCCCCTCGGGTCCAGGACGTCCCGCAGCGCGTCGCCGAGCAGCGTGAACGCAAGCACGGTGAGGAAGAGGCAGGCGCTGGGGATGACGAAGTACATGGGGTCGGTGTCGTAGAAGGCGACGCTCTCGGCGATCATCTGGCCCCAGGAGGGGGTGGGCGGGCGAACGCCCACGCCCAGATAGCTCAGGGCCGCCTCGGTGGCGATCATCCCGGGGATGATCAGGGTGGTGTAGGCGATGACGGGCCCGGCGACGCCCGGGAGGATGTCGCGGGTGAGCACCCGCCAGGGGCCGGCCCCGCCGACACGGGCGGCGTCGACATACTCGCGATGCTTGAGCGAGAGCGTCTGGCCGCGTACCACGCGGGCGATGCCGGGCCAGCCGAAGAGCCCGATCACGGCGGTCATCAGCACGATCCGGTTGACGTCCCGGGCCACCGACATCATCGCGATCATGAAGATGAGGGACGGGAAGGACATGATGAGGTCCATCAGCCGGGAGAGCACCGCGTCGGTGCGACCGCCGAAGTAGCCGGCCGCGACCCCGGACGCCGTACCGGCGACGACGACGATCGCGGTGGCGGCGAAGGCGATGAACAGCGAGACCTGCGCGCCGTGCACGACCCGGGCGAACAGGTCTCGGCCGGTGACGGGTTCGACCCCGAGCCAGTGGTCGGCGGAAACCCCGCCGAGCGGGCCGATCGGCTGCCCGCCCAGGTAGGGGTCGACGGCGGTCTTGTCGAACTCCTCGGGTGACCAGCCGCCCAGTGTGCCAAGCAGCGGGGCGGCCGCCGCCGTGATCGCGAAGAGCACGATCACGACGAGGGAGATCTTCACGGCGGTGCGTCGGCGCAGGTGCTGGCGGGCGAGCTGCCAGGGGCCGCTGCTCGCCGGAGGGGTTTTGACGGCCGGTGTGGACATGGAGGTGGAGGCCATGGTGGGTACTCTCCTCAGCCCTCGCTCTTGGCGGGGTCCTTGAGGCCGACCGAGGCGTAGTCGAGCTGGCCGCCGAAGGAGGTCTGCCCGTACGCGCCCGCGATGTTGGTCCCCACCACCAGTGGCCAGCGGCGCACCAGGACCGGTACCGCCGGGGCCTTGGCGACGATCGTGCCGTCCAGTTCCCGCCAGGCCGCGTTCGCCTTCTTGACGTCGGTCATCGCGGCGATCTCGTCCATCCGGTTCATGGTCGGCTGGTCGCGGAAGAGGGAGTGGTTGCCCGTGTTGCCCTTCTCCTTGATGTAGCGGCCGTCGAAGAGGAAGGGAAGGAAGGTGGAGCCGGACGGGTAGTCCGGGCACCAGCCGGTGTACACCATGTCGGTGCGGTTGGCGGTGTCGCCGATGGTGGCGTAGAACGCGGACGGGTCGACCGTTTCGATGGTGACCTTGACACCGGCCTTGGCGAGCGACTGCTGGATCGCCTCGGCCCGCCCCTTGTCCCCGTTGGAGACCGTCATCTTGGTGGTGAAGCCGTTCGGCTTCCCGGCCTCCTTCAGCAACTGCTTGGCCCGGTCCGCATCGCCGGTGGCGGGGATCTTCAAGGTGTCCGGCTGCTTGCCGCCGAAAAGGGCTGCGGGCATGTAGGCGTGGGACACGTCATTGAAGGCGGGGCCGCCGGAGGAAGTGATCACGGCCTCTTTGTCGAGGGCGTACTGCACGGCCTGACGGACCTTCACCTTGTTGAAGGGGGCCCGCCCGGTGTGCATCTGCACCATGTCGGTGCAGTTGGTCGACTCGGCCAGCAGCCGCTCGCGCACGTCGGCCCTGGGCAGGACCTTGGCCGCGCTCTCCGGCCGCAGCGCGTACCACGGGACGGCGGAGGCGTCCGCGCCCTGGTCGGCGATCATCCGGTCGTCGATCTGGTTGGGCTTGAGCCCCATCACCATGACCAGCTTGTCCGGGTAAGCCTTGCGTATCTCGTCGGTCTTGGGGTCCCAGTGACGGTTGCGGACCAGGATCAGCTTCTTGTTGCGCTGATACGTCTCGATCCTGTACGGCCCCGAGGAAAATGGCCGGTTGTCGTAGCGGGGCCCGTTGTCCTTCGCCTTCGGCACCGGGGCGAAGGTGGGCATCACCGTCGCGTTGGGGAACTCGGCGAAGGGCCTGCGCAGTTCGAAGACGATCGTCGTGTCGTTCGGCGTCCTGACGGAATCCAGGTGCTCGCCCTTGGCCGGGCCGCGGTAGCCCTCGGCACCCTTGAGGTAGCGGGCCGCGTAGTCGGCGCCGCCGGGCAGGTCCGGGGAGAAGGACCGCTCCACGTTGTACTTGATGTCCTGGGCGGTGACCAGCGTCCCGTCCTCGTACTTGATCCCCGGTTTGAGGTGGAAGGTCCAGGTCTTGGCGCCGTTGGAGGGCGTGCCGAGGTCGGTGGCGAGGTCGGGGGCCAGCTCGCCGCCGGCGGCTCCGGGGGCCGCCTTGTACGACACCAGGGTGCGGTAGAGCAGCCGGGTCCCGAAGTCCATGTCGTTCATGACCCAGTTGCGGGCCGGGTCGAGGTGGGTGAAGTCCTGGTTGGACAGGACGGTGAGGGTGCCGCCCTTCTGGGGCGTCCCGCCGACCGCTCGGCCGCTGTTGGCCGTTGCCGGGTTCTTGCGGCCGCGGGCGCCGTCCGCCTTCTGCCCGCCGGAGCACCCGGCAGTGCCGAAGGTGAGGGCCGCCACCAGTGTGGCGGCCAGAGCTGAGCAGGTGCGCTTGTCCATGAGTGGTCACTCCGGAAGCAGTTGGACAGCCAGTGGCTGGAATGTGACCGGTAACATAGTAATGTGAAATTGCACTGACAAGGCCTCACCGACTTCGTTACCCACCCGTGCCCGAGGGGGCTGTCATGGGCGACCCCGCGGCCACCGCAATCCGTACCGCACGTCATGAACTGCCGGTCTCGGTGAAACTCGCCGCGTTCCTGAGTGGGGGCGGAACTCATCGGCAAGCAAGGGCAATCGATCCGACGCAATGGATCGCGGACCCTTGGCAGAGGCGGTGCAATGTGAAATATTACTGACGTGCTCACGAGGAACTCCGCAGACGTCATCGTTGTCGGGGCCGGCGTGATCGGTGCGGCCTGCGCCTACTACGCCGCGCGGTCCGGCCTCCGCGTCACCGTGCTCGACCGCGGCCCCGTGGCGGGCGGTACGACGGGGGCCGGTGAGGGCAACCTCCTGGTCTCCGACAAGGAGCCGGGACCCGAACTCGAACTGGCCCTGCTGTCCACCGGGTTGTGGCGGGAGCTGGCCGAAGAACTCCCGCCGGACATCGAGTACGAGGCCAAAGGCGGACTGGTCGTCGCCGCCGGCGAGAGCGCAATGGCCGCACTGCGGGACTTCGCGGCCGGGCAGCGCGCGGCGGGTGTCACGGCGGACGAGGTCCCGCCCGACCGCCTGCACGACCTGGAGCCCCATCTCGCCCCCGGCCTGGCGGGCGGTTTCCACTACCCCCAGGACGCGCAGGTCATGCCGGCGCTCGCCGCCGCACATCTGCTGCGCGCGGGCGGCGAACGGATCCGGCTGCGCCTCGGCGAGGAGGTCACCGGCCTGCTCACCGGGGGGAGCGGCGAGATCCGGGGAGTGCGGACGGCAGCCGGGGAGCTCCACGCCCCGCACGTGGTGAACGCCGCCGGGACCTGGAGCGGCGATCTCGCCCGCCTCGCGGGCGTGGCGCTTCCCGTACGGCCCCGCCGGGGCTTCGTCCTGGTCACCGAGCCGCTGCCCCGAGTGGTACGCCGCAAGGTGTACGCGGCCGACTATGTCGCCGATGTCGCCAGTGGCTCCGCGGCGCTACAGAGTTCGGCGGTCGTCGAGGGCACCCCGGCGGGGCCGGTCCTGATTGGCGCCAGCCGGGAACGGGTCGGCTACGATCGCACGCTGTCGGTCGAGGTGCTGCGACGCCTGGCGGCCCAGGCCACCGCACTCTTCCCGGTCCTTGCCGGGGTCCGGGCGATGCGTACATACCTCGGCTTCCGCCCGTATCTGCCGGACCACCTGCCCGCCATCGGCCCCGACCCGCGCGTCCCCGGCCTGCTGCACGCCTGCGGCCACGAAGGTGCGGGGGTCGGGCTCGCCCCCGCCACCGGACTGGCCGTCGCACGATCGCTGACCGGCGGCGAACCGCCGCTCGACATCACCCCGTTCCGGCCGGAACGCTTCCCTCCAGGAGCCTGAGAGTGCCTGCGACGGCCGCCATCACTGCCATGCCCGCCATGAGAGGAGCACCCGTGGCCCGTACCCCCGCCGAGCTGGTCGGCGCCCAGCCCGGTCCGCCGTTCCGGATCACGTTCGACGGGCGCGCGGTGACCGCTCTGCCCGGCCAGTCCGTCGCCGCTGCCCTGTGGGCAGCCGGAATCCTGGCCTGGCGCACCACACGCAACGGCGGGCGCCGGCGGGGCGCGTTCTGCGGCATCGGGCAGTGCTACGACTGCCTCGCGACCATCAACGGAGAGCCCAACCGCCGGGCCTGCCTGGTGCCGGCCCGGCCGGGGGACGCCATCACCACTCAGGAAGGACACGGCCGTGCCGCTCTCGGCGTCTGAACCGTACGACCTCGCGGTGATCGGGGCGGGCTCCGCCGGCCTCGCCGGCGCCGTCACGGCCGGTGAGCTCGGCCTGTCCGTCGCCTTGTTGGACACCTCCGCCCACACGGGCGGGCAGTTCTACCGCACGCCGGCACCCGCCCTGGGAGCCGTCCGGCCCGAAGCCCTGCACCATGACTGGTCCGCCTACGCCGATCTGCGCCGACGCCTTGCGCAGAGCGACGTCCGCCATCTTCCCGGGCACCACGTGTGGAGCGTGACCAAGGACGACGAGGCCGCCGATGTGTGGTCCGTGCACGCCGTCACCGGGGCCGACGGCGGCGGCGAGCGCCCCGTGCGCGTACGGTGCCGCGCGGTGCTCCTGGCGACCGGCGCGTACGAACGGCAGCTGCCCTTCCCCGGTTGGACGTTGCCCGGCGTGGTGGGTGCCGGGGGAGCGCAGGCCATGCTCAAGTCCGGCCTGGTGCTGCCCGGACGGCGGGTCGTTGTGGCGGGCAGCGGCCCCCTCCTGCTCGCGGTCGCCTCCTCGCTGGCAGCCGCCGGCGCACGGGTGCCGGCCGTCGTCGAGGCGTCCGGTTATCTGCGCTACGCCCGGCACCCCCGGGCGCTGGTCACCAATCCGCACAAGGCGGCCGAGGCGCTGGTCCACGGCGCGGCGCTGCTGTGGCACCGGGTGCGGGTGCGGCTGCGCAGCGCGGTCACCGAGGTGCACGGAACCGATCGGGTGGAGGCCGTCACCGTCATGCGTCTCGATCGCGACTGGCGCCCCGTACAGGGCACGGGACGGCGGATCGACTGCGACGCGCTGGCGGTCGGACACGGACTCGTCCCCCAGGTCGACCTGGCCACGGCGCTCGGCTGTGCCACCCGCCCGCTGCCCGACGGCACCAGGGCCCTGGCCCTGGACGGCGTCCAGGAGACCTCGGTGCGCTCTCTGTGGGCGGCGGGTGAGACCGGGGGAGTGGGTGGCGCCCAACTGGCCAGGATAGAAGGGGAGTTGGCGGCAGTTGCTGCCGCCGCCCGGCTCCTTGGGCGCCCCGCCCACGCCGGCCGGGTCCGGGAACTCCAGCGGCGCAGGGACCGGATGCGCGCCTTCGCCGAAGTGATGACCGCGGCCCATGCGCCAGGCCCGGGGTGGGCGCGCCGGCTCCCGGACGACACCGATGTGTGCCGCTGTGAGGAGGTCACCGCCGGGCGGATACGCGAGGCGGTCGAGGACCTCGGAGCGCGCGACGCACGTACCGTCAAGCTGCTGACCCGAGCCGGTATGGGCTGGTGCCAGGGCCGGATGTGCGGTCCGGCGGTGGCCTGCCTCATGGCCCGCGACCAAGCCGTCGAACCCCTGGCGGAGCGCCGACCGTTCGCCGCACCCGTCCCGCTCTCGGCGCTCGCCGCGCTCGACGACCCCGTCGTCAACGAGCCCGGGGGCGACGCCGACGCGCCCGGAGGTCCATCCGAGACCACATCCGAGCCCGACGCCGCCCCCGACGCCGACGGATGATCCGGCGGTGACGGCCGACCTCCGGCCGAGCCCCTCGGGGCACCGACGCTAGTAAAATGTCACATACCATAGAGAGGTTTACCGGCATGACCGCCACCACGTGGAACAACGCCCGCCCCTGGCGCGGCATCATGGTCGCCACCGCCCTGCCCCTGCGTGACGACCTGTCCGTCGACCACGACGCCTACGCCGATCACGTCCGCTGGCTCCTCGACAACGGCTGCGACGGCGTGGTGCCCAACGGCTCGCTCGGCGAATACCAGACCCTCACCGGCGAGGAGCGGGCCCGCGTGGTGCGGACCGCCGTCGAGGCTGCGGGCGACGGGGCACGCGTCATGCCCGGCGTCTCCGCCTACGGCAGCGGCGAAGCCCGGCGCTGGGCGGAACAGGCGGCCGACGAGGGCTGCGGCTCGGTGCTCCTGCTGCCTCCGAACGCCTACCGGGCCGGCGAGCAGGGCGTGCGCGCCCACTACGCCGAGGTGGCGCGGGCCGGGGTGCCGGTCGTCGCGTACAACAACCCCATCGACACCAAGGTCGACCTCACCCCCGCGATGCTGGCCCGGCTGCACCAGGACGGCAGCGTCGTCGCCGTCAAGGAGTTCACCGGTGACGTCCGCAGGGCGTACGAGATTGCCGAGCTTGCCCCGGAACTCGATCTGCTGATCGGCGCCGACGACGTGCTGCTCGAACTCGCCGTCGCCGGTGCCGTCGGCTGGATCGCCGGATACCCCAACGCCTTCCCCGCCGGCTGCGCCACGCTGTACCACGCCGCTGTCGCGGGCGATCTGGAGACGGCTCGCCCGCTCTACAAGTCCCTGCACTCCCTGCTGCGCTGGGACTCCAAGACGGAGTTCGTCCAGGCCATCAAGCTGTCCATGGACCTCGTCGGCCGACGCGGCGGGCCCACCCGCCCGCCGCGCTCCCCGCTCACCGCGGAGACCGAGTCGGCCGTGCGGGCCGCCACCGAGAAGGCCGTCGCCGACGGCCACCGCTGACCACACCCCCACGGAAAGGAAGCCCGTGCGTACCCGTCACGTCTTCCACGCCGTCGACTCACACACCGAGGGCATGCCCACCCGCGTCATCACCGGTGGCGTCGGCGTCATCCCCGGCGCCACCATGGCCGAGCGACGGACGTACTTCATCGAGCACATGGACCACCTCCGGACGCTCCTGATGTACGAGCCACGCGGCCATGCCGCCATGAGCGGCGCCATCCTCCAGCCGCCCACCCGCCCCGACGCCGACCACGGCGTCCTCTACATCGAGGTCTCCGGACTGCTCCCGATGTGCGGGCACGGCACGATCGGGGTCGCCACCGTCCTGGTCGAGACGGGCATGGTGCCGGTGACCGAACCGGTCACCACCGTCCGGCTCGACACTCCGGCGGGGCTGGTGACCGTCGATGTACGGGTCGCGGACGGCGCGGCCGAATCGGTGACGCTCACCAACGTGCCGGCGTTCTGCGCCGCGCTGGACAGCAAGGTGACCGTGCCCGGATACGGCACGGTCACCTACGACCTCGCGTTCGGCGGCAACTTCTACGCCATCGTCGAACTCGACGCGCTGGGGCTGCCGTTCGACCGTGCGCGCAAGGACGACCTGCTGGCCGCCGGGCTCGCCGTCATGGACGCGATCAACGCCTCGCCCCAGCGGCCCGTGCACCCCGAGCAGCCGGAGATCGCCGGAGTCAAACACGTCTACCTCGCCGCTCCCGGCTCCGGCGCCCGCCACTCGCGGCATGCGATGGCCATCCACCCCGGCTGGTTCGACCGCTCCCCGTGCGGCACGGGCACCTCGGCCCGGATGGCCCAGCTGTACGCACGCGGCCAACTGCCCCTCGGCCAGGACTTCCTCAACGAGTCCTTCATCGGCACCCGCTTCACCGGGCGCCTGATCGAGAAGACCACCGTCGGCTCGCTGCCCGCCGTCGTGCCGACCGTCACCGGACGCGCCTGGATCACCGGCACCGCCCAGTACTTCCTCGACCCGGCCGACCCCTTCCCCGGAGGCTTCCTCCTGTGACCGACACCCTCTCCCTGATCACCTCGCACAACCCGGCCGACCCGTCCGACGTACTGCTCCAGATCCCGGCGCCCGGCGCTTTCGCGTCGATCGAGGCCGTGGAGCGGGCCCGCGTCGCCCAGCCCGGATGGCTGCTCGGCGGGGCGGCCGCTCGCTCGACCGCCCTCGGTGCGGTTGCCGCCGCCATCGATACGGCAGGTGCCGAGCTGGCCGAGCTCGCCGTCCGTGAGGTGGGCAAACCCCTCACCGAAGCCCGTGCTGAGGTCGCACGCACCGCCGCAATCTGGCGCTACTACGCCCAGGCCCCGTACGAACCGGTCGGGGCCGTCCACGAGACCGCAGCGGGCCCCGGCCTGCTGCTCACCCGACGCCGCCCGCACGGCGTGGCCGGACTGATCACGCCCTGGAACTTCCCCTTCGCCATTCCGAGCTGGAAGGCCGCCCCGGCGCTCGCGGCCGGCAACGCGGTTGTCCTCAAGCCCGCACCCGAGGCCACCGCCTGTGCGCGGCGCCTGGCAGAGATCGCCCAACGGGTCCTGCCGGAAGGGGTGTTCACGGCGCTGCCCGGCGGAGCGCCGGAGGGCGGCGCCCTCGTCTCCGCCGCCGACGTCATCTCCTTCACCGGCTCGACCGCCGTCGGCCGGGCCGTGGTACGCGACGCCACGGCCCGGGGCATTCCGGTCCAGGCCGAGATGGGCGGCCTGAACGCGGCGATCGTCCTCCCGGACGCCGACATCGAGCAGGCCGCGGCCCACATCGCCGCCGCGATCGCCGGCTACGCGGGCCAGAAGTGCACCGCCACCAGCCGCGTCGTCGCGGTCGGGGCGGCCCTCGGCTCCCTGCGCGAAGCGCTCTGCGAAGCCCTGCGGGCGATCCCGGTCGGGGACCCGGCCGATGCGGCGACCGTGAGCGGGCCGCTCATCGACGAACGCGCCCGCGACCGGGCCAGTGACGCCTGGCACGGCCTGGATGTGCTGACCGGCGGCACCGTGCCCGACGGTCCCGGCTGGTACGCGGACCCGACGCTGGTCGAGAACGTCCCCGCGGGCCATGGCCTCCTGTACGAGGAGGTCTTCGGCCCGATCGCGGCCCTGCTGCCCGCCGACGACGTGGCACACGCCGTACGCCTCACCAATTCCGTGCCGTACGGCCTGGTCACCTCGGTCCACACCGCCGATCTGGACGCGGCGCTGTGCGGACTCGACGGGCTCGACACCGGAATGATCCGGATCAACGCACCGTCCACCGGCGTCGACTTCCACCTGCCGTTCGGCGGCGCCAAGGCATCCAGCCTCGGGCCGCGCGAACAGGGCAGGGCGGCGCTGGAGTTCTACACCGCCGGCCGGACCTACACTCTGTCGCCCACCAGGACAACGTGACATTGTACAGTGGTGGTCCATGCCGGACCGAAGGGATCACGACCCCATGGGGCACCTGAAGCACCGCGACCTCAACGTCGGCCGGGAGCGGCTGCGCGACCAGGTGAGCAATGCCCTGCGGGCCGCCCTGATCTCCGGCGAGCTGCGCCCGGGCGAGGTGTATTCGGCGCCCACACTCGCCGAGGACTTCGGCATCTCCGCCACCCCGGTACGCGAGGCGATGCTCGACCTGGTCCGCGAGGGCCTGGCCGAGCCCGTCCGCAACAAGGGCTTCAGGATCACCGGGGTCAGCGAGCGCGACCTCGACCAGTACACCGAGATCCGCGGGCTGATCGAGATCCCCATGGTCGGCCGGATCACCCGCAGCGCCACACGCGAGCAGTTGGAGGCGCTGCGCCCGGTCGCCGAGGAGATCGTGCGGGCGGCCCGCGCCCACGACCTCATCGGCTACCTGGAGGCCGACCGGCAGTTCCACCTCTCGCTCCTGGCGCTCTCCGGCAACGACCGCCTGGTCGAAACCGTCGGCGACCTGCGCAAGCGCTCCCGGCTCTACGGGCTCACCGCCCTGGACGAGCGCGGCGAACTGATCCCCTCGGCCGAGGAGCACCTGGAACTGCTCGACCTGATGCTCGCCGGCGACGCCAAGCGGGCGGAGAAGTGCATGGCCGAGCACCTGGGCCATGTCCGCTCCCTGTGGGCCGGCGGCGGCAGCAGCTCTTCCTCGGCCGATGACAAGGGACCGGCGCGGCGCACCGGGAAGCGGTCCGGCTGAGGTTCTGAGGCGTCGAGGCGGGGCGGGCTCCCATAACGCCGCGCTATGCCCAAGTAAGAGCTCCTCGGAAGCGGACGGCTGATGCACGCTGACGTATGCGCCCGTATGCAATGTCACACCTCATCTATGACTCCCGACCCGCAACCTCTCGCTCGCCGTGCCTCGCCGTGAAAGGGCCCCATGAACCCCGCGTACGCCACTACCGACCACGTCTTCACCGTCCCGCTGGACCACCATCGTCCCGACGGCCCGACCCTCCAGGTCTTCGCGCGCGAGGTCGTCGACCCGGCTCACGCCGATGGCCAACTTCCCTGGCTGCTCTACTTGCAGGGCGGCCCCGGCGGCAAGGCGCCCCGCCCTTCGGCAGGTTCGCCGGGATGGCTGCCCCACGCGCTGAAGACCCACCGGGTATTGCTCCTCGACCAGCGCGGTACCGGACGCTCCACCCCGCTCACCGCGCGCATGGCCTCCCGGTTCGCCTCCGCCTCCCAACTGGCCGCACATCTGGCCCACTTCCGCGCCGACGCGATCGTGGCCGACGCAGAACTGATACGCCGGCAACTGGGCAACGACGAACCCTGGGAGACACTCGGCCAGAGCTACGGCGGCTTCATCACCCTCACCTATCTCTCCCTGGCCCCCGACGGCCTGCGGGCCTGCTACGTCACCGGCGGCCTGCCCGGACTCACCGCGACCGCCGACGACGTGTACGCCCGTACCTACCCCCGTGTACGTGACCGGGTCCTCGACTTCTACGCCCGTTACCCCGACGACGCCCCTCGCCTCCGCAAGATCGCGGACCACCTCGCATCCGATGACATCCGCCTGCCCGGCGGCGACCGCCTCACCGCCCGCCGTCTGCGCACCCTCGGCCTCGCCCTCGGCATGGGCGACGGCTTCGAGCGCATCCACTGGCTGCTCGACGAATCCCTGGACAGTGACGGCGAGTTGACCGACACCTTCCGTCACCAGGTCGAGTCCCTGACCGGCTTCACCGACAACCCGCTGTTCGCCGTCATGCAGGAGACCCTGTACGGGCAGGGGGCCGGGCCGGCCGGCTGGGCGGCCGCTCGGGCCCTCACCGCCTTCCCCGAGTTCGCCGAGGAGGCAGACCCCCTCCTCTTCACCGGGGAAATGATCTACCCCTGGATGTTCCGGGAGATCGCGGGCCTGCGCCCCTTCGCGGACGCCGCGGACCTTCTGTCCCGGCGCACCGACTGGCCCCCGCTCTACGACCCCCAACGCCTCGCCGCCAACAAGGTGCCCGTCGCCGCGGCCGTCTACCACGACGACATGTACGTCGACGCAGAACTCTCCCTGCGCACCGCTCGCGAGGTCGGCGCCACCCGCGTCTGGGTCACCAACGAGTGGGAGCACGACGGCATCACCGCCTCGAACGGCCGCGTCCTCGCCCGTCTGATGGACCTGGCCGCAGGCCGCGCGTGAGCCGAACGCCCTCCGTCCCCGCCCCGAGCCGTCCCCTCCGATCCGACGGGAGTGACATGCCCGGCCTGTCCGTCTCACTGAGCCGTCTGCGCCGTTGCGTGGCGGCCCTCACCCTCGCCTCGTGCCTCGCCGCCCCCACGACGGTGAACGCGGCCTCCTCGCCTTCAGCCCACCGGCCTCCGTCTCCCGCCGCCGCTTGCGCGCTGCCCGGAAAGACGGGCTGGACCGACGAAGGCCACGACACCGGCCGCGTCCAGTTCCAGCCCGCCACCGGAACCCGGCGCGTCCTGACGCTGTTCGTGGACTTCTCCGATGCCGAGGCCACCGGCTCCACGGAGGAGTACGCGGCTCAACTCGCCCCCGTCGCCGACTGGATGCGCACGGCCGGCTACGGCCGCACCCGCCTCGCCCTCACCTCCCTGCACCGCTGGATCCGTATGCCGGCGGCCTCGGACTCGTACGGCTTCGAGCGCGGCCTCACTTTCGAGGCACACGAGAAGTACGTACGCGACGCAATCACCGCCGCCGACCCGTACGCGGACTTCTCCCGCTACGACATGGTCTACGTCGTCCCTCTCAGGACGGCGTCCGCCATCTCCTTCTCCCCGACCTACCTCTACGACCCCACCACGTCCGGGGTGACCGCCGACGGCACCCGCATCAAGTGGGCCGTCACCTTCGGCCAGGACCTGTGGCGCTGGGGCCCCAAGGTCGCCGCCCACGAGACCGGCCACACCTTCGGTCTGCCCGACCTGTACTCCTTCACCGGCCCCACCCACCAGTACGTCGGCGGCTGGGATGTCATGGGTAACATTGCCGGCCCCACGCCCCAGTACCTGGGCTGGCATTCCTGGAAACTCGGCTGGACCCGCGATGCCCAAGTCACCTGCCTGGCCGCCCCCGGTCGCCGCACCGCGCGCCTGACCCCGGTGGAACGGCGCCATGGGACCAAGATCGCCGTACTGCGCACCAGCGAGACAACGGCGTACGTCGCGGAGTCGCGCCGGGCCGAGGGCAACGACCGGGATGCGTGCTCGGTCGGCGTACTCATCTACAAGGTCAACTCCGCCACCCCGACCGGCGAGGGACCGGTCCAGGTCATGAACGGCAACCCCGCCGCGACGCCGCCCACCGGCTGCACCGGACTCGACCTGGCGGCGTACCGACCCGGCCAGACCTTCACGGACCCGGACAGCGGCGTCCGTATCGACGTTCTCGCGGGTGACGGAAGGGGGGATGTGGTGCGGCTCGGCATGTCGTAGGCCCTGTCCGGAGATGCCCCCGGCCACCGCACCTCGCCGCGTTGTCGGAGTCGCACGAAGATCGACAGGCGAGGTCGGAAGCTGCTTTCGGACCTCGGGCTGACGGTGTGTCCGGATCGCCGAACAACTCATACGAGGCTCACTCGCCGACGGATACAATGCGAACGTAAATCTTGAGCGCTGTCACACTGCTGGACCGCACCCGGCACGCGGGTGCCCGGTCCGTCCATGCGGCCGGGGCAGGGTCTCATCACCACTGTCCAGGCTGAAGGACCAGGTCCGGCAGATGCCTTCGCACAGGCGACGAATTGCCTCAGGGAACGGAATCGCCAGGCTTCGGTTGGCCGAGCGTGAGAGGGACGCAGACGGGGCATCAGCCCGGCCGAGCGTCAGCCGGCGCCCACAGGAGAACCCAACGATGCTTCTAGGCCGGCGTGCCGAGCGTAGGGCGATCGAACGGCTACTCGCAGATGTGCGTTCGAGGCGCAGCGGCGTGCTGGTGGTGCGCGGTGAGGCCGGTATCGGTAAGACCGCGTTACTGGAGTATGCCCATGGCGCCGCGTCGGGGTTCCGGGTGGAGCGTGCGGCTGGTGTGGAGTCCGAGATGGAGTTCGCGTTCGCGGGCTTGCACCAGTTATGTGCGCCGTTGTTGGACCGGATGGGTGCGCTGCCCGAGCCGCAGCAGGCCGCCCTGGGTGTGGCGTTCGGGCTGCGTGCCGGGGACCCGCCGGACCGGTTCTTGGTCGGGCTGGCCAGCTTGAGTCTGCTGGCCGAGGTCTCGGAGGAACGGCCGCTGCTGTGCTTGGTGGACGATGCGCAGTGGCTGGATGCGGCATCCGCACAGACCCTTGCGTTCGTAGCGCGGCGGGTGGACGCCGAGCGGGTGGCACTGGTGCTCGCGCTGCGCGACCGCAGCCCCGGCCCGAGCGACGCTCACCCCTTCGCCGGACTGCTGGAGCTGGGCTTGGACGGGCTCGGTGAAGCGGATGCGCAGGCGTTGCTCGCCACAGGGGTCAGGACACCGCTGGATGAGCGGATACGTGACCGGATCATCGCCGAAGCGCGGGGCAACCCGCTGGCGCTGCTGGAGCTGCCCCGAAGCGCAGAGCCGGCGAAGCTGGCGGGTGGATTTGGGCTGCCGGATGCACTGAGCGTGCCGCGCAGGATCGAGAAGAGCTTCCAGCGCCGGTCACGCAGCCTGCCGGCCGAGACGCAGCTGCTGTTGCTGGTCGCGGCGGCTGAGCCGCTCGGCGATACGGCGCTGCTGCGGGGTGCGGCCGGGTACCTGGGCATCGACGACGAGGCAGCTGCGCCGGCGAAGGCGGCGGAGTTGCTGGAGATCGGCGCCCGGGTGCGGTTCTTGCATCCGCTGGTGCGCTCGGCGGTCTACCGTGCCGCCGCACTGTCCGACCGGCGGCGCGTGCACCGCGCGCTGGCTGCGGCGACTGACCCGCAGGCCGACCCCGACCACCGCGCCTGGCACCGCGCGCAAGCCACGCTCGGGGTCGACGAGACGATCGCGGTGGAGCTGGAGCGCTTGGCCGGCCGGGCATGGACCCGCGGCGGGCCGGCCGCCGCGGCCGCGTTCTTGGAACAGGCGGTGGTCCTGACCCCTGAACCCGCCGACCGTGCACGCCGGGCGCTGGCCGCCGCACACGCCACGCACCAGGCCGGCGCGTCCGAAGCCGCCTTGGAGCTGCTGACGGTTGCGGCGGCCGTACCGCTGGATCCGCTGGGACGCGTCCGGGTGGAGCTGCTGCGCGCCCAGATCGCGTTCGATACCACCCGGGGCAGCGACGTGCCCGGGATGCTGCTGGACGCGGCCAAGGCGCTCGTCCCGCTGGATGTCGCGATGGCCCGCCAGACCTACCTGCAGGCACTCGAAGCGGCCGTCGTCGCTGGTTCCTTCGGCCGCGGTCGCAGGGTGCTGGAGGTGGCCGAAGCCGCCCAGGCCGCGCCCACACCGCCACACCCGCCAGGGGTGGTGGACCTACTGCTCGACGGGCTGGTGACCAGGGCCACGCAGGGATACGAGGCGAGCGTGCCCAGCCTGCGGCGGGCACTGGGGGCGCTCGGCAACCACGATCGCAATCCCCGCACCGCGGCAGCGGACGACAGCCGCCGCTGGCTGTGGCTGGCCAGCCGCGTCGCGGTGGCGCTGTTCGACGACGAGACGGTGCATGAGCTGGCCGGCCGCCGCGTCCGGCTCGCCCGCGAAGCGGGTGCACTGTCCGAGCTGCCCGCCGCGCTTGACTATTTCGCCGTTGTGCTCGTGCACACCGGCGAGCTCGCCCACGCCGCCGAGCTCGTCGCCGAGGCCACCGCGATCCAGCCGGCGGCCGTCACCATCACCGGGATCATGCTCGCCGCCTGGCGCGGCCGGCAGGCCGAAACCTCCGAGCTGTACGCGGCCATGGTTCAGGACGCGACCCGGCGGGGCGAGAGCGCGGTGGTCACCGTGGCCCAGTACACGCTGGCCGTGCTGCACAACGGCCTGGGCGACTACCGCGCCGCGTTCGACGCCGCAGCAGGCCCGAGCGACTCCGACGAGCTGGAGCACAGCAACCTGGCCCTGCCCGAGCTCATCGAGGCGGCCGTCCGCGCCGGTGAACCAGCCTCGGCGGCCGCCGCGCTGGAGCTGCTCAGCTCGCGAACTCGCGCCAGCGGCACCCAGTGGGCGCTCGGTCTTGAGGCGCGCTCGCGAGCGCTGACCAGCACCGGGCCGACCGCCGAGGCGCTGTATCGCGAGGCGATCGAGCGGTTTGGGTGCTGCCGGATGGTGACCCATCTCGCCCGCGCCCACCTGGTCTACGGCGAATGGCTGCGCCGCGAAGGCCGGCGTCAGGCCGCCCGCGAGCAACTCCGCACCGCCCACGAACTGCTGTCCGGCATGGGCGCAGAGGCATTCGCCGCCCGCGCGGCCCGTGAGCTGCGCGCCACCGGCGAGCGGCCACACAAACCAACTGCCCAGCCGACCGATGCGCTTACCGCCCAAGAGCTGCACATCGCGCGGCGGGTGGCTACCGGGGCCACCTCCAAGGAGGTCGGCGCGCAGCTGTTCTTGAGCCCGCGCACCATCGACGCGCACCTGCGCAACATCTTCCGCAAGCTGGGCATCACCTCCCGCCGCCGGCTCAGGGACATGCAGCTTCCCTGACCCCCGGGCCGCCGCGAGCCCGAGAGGTGTAGGCGATGTTCGCCTACGCCACCGGCCTCCCGCCCGAGAGGTGTAGGCGATGTTCGCCGATGCGACCGCAGGGCGGCAGCGCCGAGCATGGAAGGCGTCCGGGACAGCCGCCCCGGACAACGCTCGGACGGGACGTTCTGACAGAGAGGTGCTGTACCACGGTGCTGCGTCTCTACCGGCGAGACGGAAACTGACGCGCACCCACGAACGATGAGGGGAACGACGTTGCGGAAGCCGAACGCGTCGCGGGCGACAAGCTTGATCACCCGGTTGATGCCCTCGCTCTTGGCGTTGCTGTACCCGGGGTCGATGAATGCCTCGACCTCGGGCCACCAGCGGTCGACGGTGATGGCGAGCTGTCGGACTTCGGGTATGCCGGAGTCCGCGCACCAGGTGAGGAAAGCAGGGCAGGCATGCGGGCGCCGGGGAGAGGGGCCGGGAATCCGGCACCTGCGGCGGACAGCACAGCTACGCCATCCGACCGACTGCGCGCCCGGCCTGCTCACGAATTCCTGATGACCGCAAACTGCGGCACACAGATCGACGAGAGGAAGACGGAAAGACATGAAGAAAACTCTGGTGGCCGGTGTCATCGCGGCAGCGTGCGTGACAGTAACGACGGTTGGCCTAGGAGCTACGCCGGCCAGCGCCGATCCCAACGACTGCCCCAAAGGGTATGTATGCGTCTGGGACAACAGCAATTACGAAGGACGTTTCGTCTTCGTTCCCGGAACTGAACGTCCCAATGTCGGGGAATACATGAACGATCGGACGACCGCCCTCAGGAACCGCACCGGTTCCCAAGTCTGCTTCTACCAGAACTCGAACGGCAAGGGATCCCTCCTGGCGAGGGTGGGCCCAGGCGATTCGCGCCCCAACATCGGACCGACAGCCAACGACAGGATCTCCTCGTGGAAGGCCTGCTAGCCAGGGCTTTTCGCCGGAGCTTCACACCCCGCCGTTACCAGCGACACATGTCCGGATGGGCACAGGCCAACGAACGCTGACCCGGGGCTGCTCTGTCGCCGACGGGCTCCCGGCAGGACGGAAGCTCGACCAAGATCCGCCTGTCTGCGAGGGAGCCCCGTTGGGCACTCAGCCTGCCATCGCCGTCTACCGATCAGCCACGACAGCGGCCCACCCGGTGTCGGTTCGAAGCCCCAGAACGAGGCTGGAGCCACAGTTCGGCGACCTGGGTATGTCGGTGAGATTGGGGAAACCGGTGTCGCTCAGCGTCGAGGACGCCTCGGATTGAGGGGTGTGAGTGTCGGGGAACCCCGTCCCACCGATTCGTACCCTCGTGGTTACTCCATCGGGACACGAGAGCCGGGACATCGTCAGGCTCGAAGACCGAAAGGCTCCACCCGGCGGCAAGTGAAGGGACCCGTCAGTGAGCTGACGAGACCTCACGAAGAATAAATTCTCACGCTTCTTCTTCGGCCTCTTCCGCTTCGGTTGATTACGGATGACGTGGCCTCGGTCTCCTGGCGTCGTCCGGCGCGGGGTGCCAGCAGATACCTGGAGGATGGCGAGAATGTGCTCTTGGCGGCCCTTGGGGCACGGGCCGGGAGCCGGGCGGGTCCAGGTTCCCGGACCCGGTGACACAGTCCAGCTCCCGGACACGTGCGCGGATCTGGACGCGGATCGTCTCGGCTGCGGCTTCGTGGTCCCAGGCCGGCGACACCGGTTCGATAACTCCCTCGACGCTTTGGGCGTGGTCGTTGCGGATGTGTGGGATGGCGAATTTGAGGCCGCGTTCGGGGTTGACGCCGTGGTTGCCGTGGGCGGACTCGATACTCCTCGGACCGTCACTGTCTTTCGGCTGGTTGCGGGGGGAGAGGGGTGCTCACAGGCTATTCAACGCCACGGCAGGCCTGCGTGGGGACGACAAAGTCCCCGGCCAGTGGCTGGGGTGAGGGTTCGGCGCGTCAGAACACGCTGGACAGCATCCACATCGCCAGCACGTACACGCCGCCGGCGACGCTGAGGATGATGCCGAGCCACAGGAGCGCGCCGAGCGGCCACGGGCCGGGCACTTCCGGCTTGGGCGGCTTGACGGGGCAGCACTTCGAGCAGTGATCGTCGGGCATTGCAGCATCATCGCGGGGCGTAGGCTGGGGCGGGAGGGCGTGAACGGGGCGCACATGGCGAAGCCCGGCCGGTCCGGCCGGGGCTTCGAGCACCTGAGCGGTCCGCCCCTCGGCACGGAACTGCAAAAGCCCCGTCCGCGCGCCCACCGCCTTGCCCGTCGACTGATTCAGCTGGTGGCGAGGAGCTCGAGCGTATCGATCACGCGGTTCGAGAAGCCCCACTCGTTGTCGTACCAGGCGACCACCTTGACGTGGCGGCCGTCGACGCGGGTGAGTGCCGAGTCGAAGATCGACGAGGCCGGATTGCCCGTGATGTCGGACGACACGAGCGGGTCGTCCGAGTACTCGAGGATGCCGGCGAGCGGCCCCTCCGCCGCGGCGTGGTACGCCGCCAGCACGTCCTCGCGCGTCACGTCGCGGGCGACGGTCGTGTTGAGTTCGACGATCGAACCCACCGGAACCGGCACGCGGATCGAGTCGCCCGACAGCCTGCCGTCGAGGTCCGGCAGCACGAGGCCGATCGCCTTGGCGGCGCCCGTTGTGGTCGGCACGATGTTGACAGCGGCGGCGCGGGCGCGGCGGGCGTCGCGGTGCGGACCGTCCTGCAAGTTCTGCTCCTGTGTGTAGGCGTGCACCGTCGTCATGAAGCCGTGCTCGATGCCGGCAAGATCGTCGAGCACCGCGGCCAGCGGCGCAAGCGCGTTGGTCGTGCACGAGGCGTTCGAGACAACCGTGTGCACCGCCGGGTCGTACGCGTCGGTGTTGACGCCGAACGCGAGCGTGACATCGGCGCCGTCCGCCGGCGCGCTGATGAGTACCCTTGTCGCGCCCGCGTCGATGTGGGCGCGAGCGGCCGTGGCCGACGTGAAGCGGCCGGTCGCCTCAAGCACGATGTCGACGCCGAGCTCGGCCCATGGCAGCTGCGCCGGTTCACGCTCGGCGAGCACGGTGATGCGACGGCCGTCGACGACGAGGGCGTCCCCGTCGACATTCACCGGGCGACCGAGCCGGCCCGCCGTCGTGTCGTAGGCGAGCAGCCGCGCGAGGGTGGCGGGCTCCGTGAGGTCATTGACGGCGACGACCTCAAGGTCGCTGTCGCGTTCGACCAGCGCGCGCAGCACATTGCGTCCGATGCGGCCGAATCCGTTGATGGCGATGCGAGTCATGAGTGGTGTCCCTTCGGGTTCGCCATCAGGCTCGCGTGCAGCGTCCGCCGGTGACAGCGGCGTGATCGCCACGGTCCGAAAGGATCGCGCCACGTGGTGGTGGCGGGCTACTCGCCCTGGGCGAAGGTGCGCCGGTACTCGCTCGGCGTGGTGCCGAGGATGCGATGGAAGTGCAGCCGCAGATTCGTACTGGTGCCGAGACCGACGTCGGCGGCGATCTGCTCGACGCTCCGCTGCGAACGTTCGAGCATTTCGCGGGCCACGTCGATGCGGGCGCGCATGACCCACTGCATCGGCGTGTACCCCGTGTCCTCGACGAAGCGTCGCGAGAACGTGCGCGGCGACACCGCCGCATGCCGGGCGAGCGCTTCAAGGGTGAGGGCCTCGCCGAGCCGGTGCAGCGCCCACTCTCGGGTGGCGGCGAACCGATCGCCGAGCGGCTCGGGCACGCTGCGCGGCACGTACTGCGCTTGACCGCCGCTGCGGTAGGGGGCCGCTACCAGGCGCCTGGCCGCGTGGTTCGACGCGGCCACCCCGAGATCGCCGCGCAGAATGTGCAGGCACAGGTCGATGCCCGAGGCGGCACCGGCCGACGTCAGCACGCTGCCCTCGTCGACGAACAGAACGTTCTCGTCGACCTGAACGAGCGGATGCTTCGCTGCGAGTGCCCGCGTGTAATGCCAGTGCGTTGTGGCGCGCTTGCCGTCGAGCAGGCCCGTGGCAGCGAGCGCGAAGGCGCCCGTCGAAATGGCGGCGAGCCGCGCGCCCCGATCGTGGGCGCCGATCAGCGCATCAACGACGGCCTGCGGCGGGTCGTCGCGGTCTGGGAACCGGTAGCCGGGGACGAAGACGATGTCGGCCCACTCAAGTGCGTGGAGGCCGTGGGCGACGTAGTACGACAGGCCGTCGCCCCCGGTGACGAGACCGGATTCCGCGCCGCACACCCGCACCTCGTACGGCATGCTCGCACGGGTCGTGAACACCTGCGCGGGAATACCGACATCGAGAGGCTTCGCACCCTCGAGCACGAGGACGGCGACGTGATGCGGGGATGGGGCAAGCACGGGGAAGAGGGTACGCGGGGTGCGGGGGCGCATCGGCCTGGTTCCGAAAGCCGGGCAGGTCCGCCGGAGGTCTCGGCTCACCTGTGGGCCGGCTCAACCGCTCACGGGCCACCTCAAGAACTCGGTCACATCGAGAGGCCGCTTCGACAGCGCCACTGACCCACCCGCTTCTGAGTTGGCTCGAGAAATATGGGGTGCAGATCTCCCAGAGCGATCTCGACCATGCGTACGTGACCGCCCAGCACCGCGGGCCCGGACTTCTGCACCACGTCAATCCGCGGATCGGGCTACGCGAGGCCGACTTCCTTGCCCTTGCCGACTTCACCACATCCGTTGAGCCCCCACGTTTCACTGGCTGACGTCGGACGAGAAATCTCGGAAAAAGTTGACGGAACCGTCTCCGTCCCAGCGAACGTTGAACGTGCAGGTCAACGCGTCGAGGGGCTGCTTCGATAAAGTAGCCGCGGTTCAGCGCGTACCCCCGCGGGGGTACGCCACGACAACCTCGGCCGCTCCTGAATCCTTCATCAAGGGGTGACGCCCTGCTCGATGGAGTGGCCTGTGGCCGACGCGACCTCCCGTAGGAATAAGGACGACCACGTGAAAGATCACATAGCACTGCCCGCTCTGCGCCCGGTCCGGGGAGCAGCCCATTGCGCCATCGCCACGCTTGCCCTCGCCGGCGCAGCCTGGGCGGCCCGGGCCGGGTGGCAAATCCAGCTCGCCGCGGCTGGACAGCCGCCGTCCGGACCGCCGGACCAGGGCGGCGGCCGACACCGCCCACTGACCGCGCTGGAGAACGCGTACCACCTCGTCAGTGCCCTGGGAGACGTGGCCGCGTTGCTGTGCGCGTTCGCCTTCCTGGCCTGGCTGTGGCGCGTCCGGGACAACGCGCGCGCCCTATCGGGACAGCGCCCCCGCTACGCCGGGCCATGGGTCTACGCCGGCTGGATCGTCCCCATCGCCAATCTGTGGATCCCCCGGGGGATCGTCGCGGACATCCACGGCGCCAGCGCCCCTGGCGAGCGATTGCCGCACGCCGTGAACTGGTGGTGGGGCCTGTGGCTGGTCGGGTCCCTGGGCGGGGCGGGCCTGTACGCGGGCACTACGGACGCGGTCATCGCCCGCGCCTACACGAACGCACCCCCGTTGCTGGTAGTCGATGCGGCCGTCGTCGCCGCGGCCGTGGCCGGCGTGTTCGTCGTTCGCGCCCTCACCTCGGTTCAGCAAAAACACCTGCGCTAACCCCAGCGGCGCAGCGCCGGCCCGGTATCGCTGGTGGAGCGGGCACGTGCACGGCGGTCATCTTCAGTAGCAAACGGTCAAGGTGCACTGACACAGGACAGTTGCCCTGCGCACGTTGCGTTTGTGTTGTCCCGTCTCAGTCGAACTGGCCCCTGTCTCAAGCGAATGGGCCCGGCTCGCTTGTCGGCTCGGGTGGAGTGGTCCGCGGACGTGTTCTTCGAAGGCGGGATGCCGCATGCCCCTCAACCAAGATCGATAACACGTTCAAAGAAGCGTGCGTCAAACGCCCGCCAGAACACGATCAAGTGCCGTCCGGCCTGCGGGTCCCCAGTGCGGCTTGCCGCCGGGAAGACCCCGGTCTCCGTTCTGCCCCATGAGCATCAGGAAGAGGCTCTTCATAGCGGCCAGCCCGCGGGCGCGCCGGATCGCCGCCTCGTCTGCATGCGCGTACATGTCGAAGAACCGTGAGGCCGTGCCCGCGGGCAGCAGCACCCATGCGGCGGCGAGGTCCCACGCCGGATCGCCGGCGAACATGTCACCGAAGTCGACGATGCCCGAGAGCGTTCCGTCCGAGACGACGACGTTCGCGGGATGGAGGTCGCCGTGTACCCACACCGGCGGGCCCTCCCATGCGTGGGCTGCAACGGCGTCGTCCCAGACGGCCCGGACATCGGCAGCGATATCGTCGGGGGCAACGGCCTGGAAGAAGTTCTCGAAGCCGTCCGTGCAGTTCTTGGGATGGGCACCGCGGTCCGTAGCGATCGGCGCCTCGGCGGGCGCCTCCACGTGGAGCGCCCGGAGGAAGCCCGCCAGCGTGTCGGCCGCGTGGTCGCCGCGGCTGATCGAGCCGTGGTCCAGCGGCTCGCCGGGAACCCACGTCATCACGGTCCAGTGCTTGGGGAAGCGCTCGGACGGTTCGCCGAACCGCACAGGGTTCGGCACCGGGAGCGGCAGGCGCGGGGCCAGCACGGGGAGCCACCGCCGCTCCTTGAGCTGGAGTTCTGGGGTGGGGTCCATGCGCTGCATGCGCACGGCCAACTCGTCCCCGAGACGCCACATTTGGTTGCCCCAGCCGCCCGCCACCTCGCGGATGGCCAGCCCTGCAAGGTCTGGATGTTGCTCCTCCAGCAGGTCGCGGACCAGGTCTGCGGTGATCTCGATCTCGGTGTCGGTCATGCGAAGCCACAGTACTAAAGGCGGCAGACGGAGCGGGCTCTCGCTCTCCAGAACATCTCGCTGCGATCCCTCTGGCATCACCAATTCGGTTTCAGAGAGCTACGGATCAGAGGCTTGGGACAGACCGGCCCCAAGTTCAGAGAAACCACCATGCCGAAGGTGACGGCGCCTCGCCAGACGGTCCGCATCGGCGGTGTGGCTTAAGCCTCCGGTGGCGGGCCGCACTGTGGACTACTCCACGAAGCCGCAGGCGGGCCTCCGCGGGGCAAGTGCCCGTGGTCAGCTGTGGCTGGTGCCGTCGGCGACGCGTGCCAGGTCCCGGGCGTCGCAGCAGCAGGACTCGCTGTGCCGCCCCTGCCACCGAACGTGCCGACTGCCAGGGCGGCGCCCGGCGGCGCCTCTGGCGGTATGAGGGATGCCCGGGACAGGAAATCCCGGGCACCGGCGCGATTGGACGGACAGGAGGCGACGGTCGTCAGTAGCCGCCAAGGCCAATGATGACCACGTAACCACCAAGGCCGTAACCGTAGTCGTCACCGTAGTCGTAGTAGTCGCCGTAACCACGGCCATGGTCGTGGTCATAGCCCCAGTCATGCCCGCCGTTGTGGCTGGAATAGCTGACCGGTGCGTGTGTCGGGGTGGCGGACGCCGTCCCGGCGGTGGCAACCGCGGCGCCACCTGCCAGCAGGAGGCCTCCTGCGGTCAGAGCGATGGCTCGTGTCAAACGATTGGTGGACATAGGTCCACACCTTCTTCAGGCTAGGGATCTTGCGGCCCGCCACCCGCCGACGAGTCCCGCAGGGGGCGGGAAGTTCGGGAGCTGCCCCTGGGTGAACCGACTCCTGGCGGTCACGCCATGGACGGGGTTGCATATGCCGCATATATACCTCTTACGTAGACTTTACACCCGCACCGGAACGGCCCCAAAGACGCGGTGCGGAAAAATGGGTGCAATATGCAAGGAAGTGTACGAAGGGCCGCGTCGAGCTGCCTCCAGCCGCTGCTCGCCCCGGCAGCGATGTGCAGGGGAGGCTGATCCGCAGCCGCGCGAGGTCGCGCACGGCCCGGTTATCCGCCGGCGCGGCCTATTCCCGCCTCCTCGTACCACGTCGTCGCCTCTGGCGGAATGTGCACGGACGCCCCTGAGCTTGTTCTCTATCTCTGGTCGTTGCGTAGATCGATGAGGGGGAGCTGCTCGTGCGGAACGTTGAGCCCTGGCATGAATCGACCGGCAAGTGATGGACGAAGCTGCCCGGGAAGATCGAGGGCCGGCCAGGGCTGTGGCGCCCGGTGGCCAGGAGAGCCGTGTGAGATGAAGGCGCCGTCCCTGCCCGGCAGGGCGTGACCGCGTGACGGCAGGCACTTCCTGTTCAACGCACCAGCAGCGAAGCCCGGGATATGAACGCCTCGATGGCAAGCCTCGCTTGGGTGTCCCTCGTGTCCCGCTCCACTCGGTCCTGCGCGTTCGACAGATCCCAGGTGCACTGGTAGGCCCGTTCGGCCGCGAGGGTCACTTCCCCGTCCTCAGTGAGCAGTTTGACTCGATAGAGCGCTTGCCGTGCCACTGTCCGGAGCCGGTGTGCCTCGTCCCGCGCCGTGAGGAATGCCTCTCCATCCTGATCATCCAGCTTGCGGTACCAGCGGGCCGCCTGACCGTGACGGTAGTCCTCCACTGCTGCGGCGAACGCACCGTACGTGGCTGTGCGCTCCTGCCGGAGCGCCTCGGACCGTGCGAACAGCTCACTGCGCTTGGACGCGAGGCGCTGGAAGGCATGCGTGATCACGGAACCCAGCAGCGTGCCCGCAACCGCTACGACACTTGTCCAAAGCGCTTCCACAGCACCAGCCGACCACACGAATGCCGCGACTCAGCCAGTTTTTACTGCTGACCTTGAACGGTGTCTCGAAACCAGATCGCCCACCTGGGCATTCCGGACATGGGGGCTGCCCCTGTCTGAGCAAGGCGTACACCTGACCAACACGAAGGCCGTGGAGATGAGCCTGCGGCCTGACGATGTCAGGAGGGAGACATTCACGGAACCTCGCGCTTCCGCGAAGCGAGAGCATGCGGGACCTCGCCCGCCACGCGTGCGAGACGGGAGTCGAGCGGAACTGCGGCGGCGCACGGGTTCCGAGGATGTCGTCACCCGGACCAGAGTCCAGGACGACGAGTGCAACAGCATCGACAAGTACACCCTTGACGGTATTACCGTGCGGGGCGGGCATGGGGCGATCCTCACGCACCTGGAGGAGCTGCTCGGCGTCCGCACCTCGTTCGAGGAGCTCATGGACCGGGCGTTGGCCCACGCCGACCAGAACCACACGGCATGGGCAAGTGCCACCATGCTGCTGGCTCACCGGCGCGACCAGGCGACCTGGACGGCAGCTGCGGAACTGGGCACGCACACAGATCCGGTTCACCGGTTGTTCGGTGCCGAGGTACTGCGGCTGACCCATCTCTTCGACGACAGTGACGAGGTCGCGTTCGCCGGCCCGCCCTGGACACGTTCACCGACTGGTCGGCCAAGGAGACGGCCCCCGCCGTCCTCGCCGAGGTGCTGGTCCTTGGCGACGTAGGCCAGGCGGGTCACATCACGGGCCAGCAGCTCCTGGCCGATCGGGCGGTTCAGAACCTCGATGATCTCGTTCGGCTGTGGTTCGGTTCCTCCTTCTCAGCGCAGTTGCTCGGCCAGTCCGACGATGATGCCCTCCGGGCCGCGGACGTAGCAGAGCAGATAGCTGTCCTCGAACCGGGCGATCTCGCCGACGAGTTCGGCGCCGTGAGGGCGCAGTCGGGCAACGGTGTCCTCGATGTCGTCGACGGCGAACATGACGCGGTGCGTGCCCGCAATGTTGTGCGGCCGGTTGCGCGGCCCGGCGCTGATCACCGCGGGGCTGCGGTACTTCGCCAGCTCGAGCCGGCTGTGACCGTCCGGGGTCCGGACCATCGCGATGTCACAGCGGACGCCGTCAAGTCCGGTGCACTGGTCGGCGACGAGGCCCTCGACCTCCGCCCTGCCCTCCAGCTCCATACCGAGTTCCACGAAGAACCCGATGGCGGCATCCATGTCCTCGACGACGATGCCGACGTTGTCCATCCGCTGAATCGCCATGCTGGTTTCTCCTTCTGCCTCGTGCGGCCGGTGGTGGCCGCTGATGTCCCTGGGACGGAGCCGGTGGCACGTTCTCGACATCCTCGGACCGCCGAACTCCGAAAAATCCCGGTCGCGCCTCAGCACCCCTACAGCAGACCCGCGAGCCAGGCGCCACCACCGAGGGTGAGTGCGGCGCAGGTGGCCGCTCCCATGAAGACGATCAGCCGCAGCGTGCCCCCACTTTTCCATGCTTCCTCGGCGATTCGCAGCGTGCGCGCTTGAGCCTTGCGCCTCCCCAATTAATTCACGGTGCCGGGTCACCCTTGGCGGGGGGAGTTCCCCGTGCCGCTCGCCCTCGCCGCACGCGTCCGTGCCCCGCCGCGCGGCGCCGGCGCGAGCTGGGGGCCGCGCTGACCCCCGGCGGGCCCGAGCATCCGTGGACGGGAATGCAGATCAGCGAGGGAGGGGCTCTGGGAACAAGCTCCGGTACGTCACCGTCCAGCCGAACCTCGTCGCCGAGGTACGCGCTTGGAGGGTGTTCACTCGGAGGCCCCGGGTAGGGGCGCAGAGGCGGAGACGCAACAACCGGGAGGGAGCAGGCACATGAGCCTCAGCACCATGACGGTAGGAGCGACGCAAGAGACGCTTGACGGTGATGTCCCGGTCGGTCAGGACACCCTTGAGCCTGGCGTGGGTGCCGCAGATCGGCAGGGAACCCGCTCCCATGTCCGTGAGCTTGCGGGCGGCGTCCAGGGCTGGTCATCCCACCACTCGGCATCGGCATCGGCGTTGCTGACCGATATCAACGCCCGCCTCGACGCAGCGACCAAGACATCGTTTCTTATAGCGGTCGTCGCACGACAGCTGGCCAGGGCCTGCGGCGATCCCGGACCGGCAATAGCGGCTTCCCACACCTCCAGGCTCCTGAAGGGCTACTCTCTGGCCGGGGCGGCGCCCGGCCGCTTGACGATCCGATCGTCGACCTCGATCGACTTCCAGAGCCGGCGGCTGATCCGGACCTTCACGGATTCGCCATCGGCAAGGCGGACTTCGACGAAGTGGTACATGTTCGAGCCGTCGAGCATTCCCCGGGACTTATTGGTGACGATGCCTTCCCAGGAGTCGTCTCGTCCGATTTTGCGAGATTTGAACATGCTGTGGAGCTTACGAGGACCGGCAGCCGACTCTGTAGGTCCTTGAGTCCTGTCCTGGGGATGACATATGTCCTGCCGGGCCACCGTGGCCGTTCACTGCCGGGAGCGACGTGCGGCCTGGCGCTCTCTTCAGTGCGGCGAGAAGGTCCACTGGCGGCCACGACGAAGTCGCCGTCCAGGATGCGCATGACGGGCGTCAGCTCCAGGGGATCCGGGTCAACCCGCCCCCTGGTCCTGGGGCTGGTGTGGCTGCTGATCGTGCAGAACGTGGGCGGACAGCTGAAACCCAGTCCATGCTGGAGACTCACTGCGGCATCGGCCACGTCGCGCATGTCACAGTTCGACGTGATGGAGCGACCTCGGAGGGCAGTTGCCTCATCTGACCAGGAGACACCGAAGCAGGAGACCGAAGGGGACCTGATGAGCGACATGACCGATGAGGAGATCGTCCGCGCCGTACGCGGGATGGCGGCGATGCAAGCCGAGCGAGAGAAGCTGGCCGAGCAGGTCTCGGCGCTTCGTACCGCGGTGTCCGCAGAGGACTTGGCCGAGCGCAATCGTTTCGGCGAAGCCATGGCGAAGATGGACACGAAGATCCTTCTGGAGTCCATTGAGGTGCTGGGCCGCATGGGTATGACACTCGCCTCACAGGCTTGCTACGCCGTCGCTAGGGAAGACCGCGCCGCCCGTCCACTGAGACAGTGAACGGGTGCTGGGTCCCGCTACGGCGCCGCCCAAGAAGGCGGTGGGTGCTCACTTGAGGCCGGCCGTCGCACGCTGTGGACCTTTGTACCAGCGGAAGGTTCGCCATCGACGCCGCGATCCCGGGACGTCCTGGCCCGCTGACCACGCACCAGGCGGTCAGTGGCCGGCGGCTGGACGAGATCGCCGGGATCAGGCCGGCGACTGACGGAGCGCGGTCGCCGGAGCCCCGGGCGGCGGCCACCCCCTCCCGCTGCTGTAGTCGGTCCGCTGCCCCCGGACGGATACTGAAGTGGTCTGGGAACGATGGGGTCAGAGATCTTTCCCACTGGTGTTCGGACTGGCCATCGGGTTGCGTACGCAGTTGGAGTGCCGGGGCATGCGGGGCCCGCGGGCGGCGCGCGTGTGTGAGAGAGCCGCTGCGGTGCAGGCGAAGCCGGCCAGTGCGCCGAGGGTGTTGCCGATGAGGTCGTTGATGTCGGTGCTGCGTCCGGAGTGGGTCAGGTATTGGGTGGCTTCGATGGCGAGGGAACCGAGGAATCCAGACAGAGCTGCCTGGTGCCAGCGCATCGGGAGGAGCGCGAGGAGGATGCCGCCCGGGGCGAACATGAGCACATTGAGAACGGCGTCGACGATGTCGGCCTTGTTGGTGACGTCCAGGGGCTTGAGGTTAACGGTCTGGCCGCCGCCGGAGGGCGTGCCGAACGTGAAGTAGATGACGCCGGCCGCCCAGAACCACAGCAGAGCGAGGGCCATACGCCGTGACATCTGCTGGGGGCGCTTGCGTATGGAGGTGGCGCTGTAGATCAGCACTCCGCCCAACACACCGGTGAGGAGGGCAATCAGGAAGAACATGGCCGGACGGTAGCAGTCGGATATATGAGGCCCTTAACGGGTGAGATGGTCGGCCGGGGGCCTCGCCCTTCTGGACGGGGATGACGGACGATTCCAAGACCCGCACCGGCTACCTGCCCCGCACCATGGCCTCCCTGCGCAACCACCTCGCATCGGCGTCCTCCGCCAGAACCGCCAGACCAACCGTGACTACCGCGGTGCCCTGACCGCCCTCGGCCTCACGTGATCTCCCCGGGGAGATCCTCATCACCGAATGGCCCTGGCTCCTCGCGGTTCCCCTCGGCCGGTGGCAGGACGACCGGACCGGCCCCCTCATGTCAGTAGCTCCGCTTAATCGCCACCTCAGAAATCGTCGCTTGCCCTGCCGGGAATCACGCCTGGTCCTGTTGGAAATCGACTCGGCAGCTGGGGAGATGTGCGATGAAGACGAAATGGTGGAGATCTCTTGGCTGGCAGATGGTCATCGCCGCCGCATTCGGAATTTTCGCGGGTCTGGCCATTCCCGGCGTGGCCATCCCACTGCCTGCACGCTGCGCCGAAGTGAGCCAACAGGGCCATGCGCGCGCCCGGTTGTGGCGAAGTGCTGCCGTGCTGGTTGCTGAACGGGCCGCAAGCAACCGGCCATCGGCGCGAGCTGCCCTCCCCGTGCATCCGGCTGCGTCCATAGGGGACCGCCCTGGGACGCGGTGAAGAGGGCGTTATATGCCACATCATCGAGTCCACGCCTGCCGACAGGGACTGACATCAGACCGTCCGGGATCACAGCCGCCTGCCTGATGCGGTGGCCGATCCGGTCGAGCCGCTGATGAACGGGCCTGATGCCCGTGCTCAGGCGGTGACGACGGCCGCTGGCTGCCTCGGGGCCAGGTGTCCGCTCCGGGCCAGTGCCGCGACGGAAGCGGCGCAGGTGAGTCCAGTGGCGCTGAGGGCGGACCAGGTCAGCCAGGCGATGTGGTGATGCTGAGTGAAGCCCCACAGTGCTCCGGTGGCGAGGTTGCCCAAGGTGATGCCGAGCCCGGAGACGGTGTTGTACAGCCCATAGTGGGTGGCGATCAGGCGGCCGCCGGAGAGGGCGACGACCGTGTCCATCTCGAATGGGTAGACCACCGCGCTGCCCACGGCGAGGAGCACGACTGCTGTCACCAAGGAGACGAGGGTCATCGCTCTCGCTCCGGGCTGGGCGAGTGCGAGGGGCACGAAGGCCAGCCCCATGGCCGCCAGCCCACGGAACAGAGCTTCGTGCGGACTCCAGCGGCGCTTCGCCCAGCCGGTCAGGCGTAGTTGCCCGGCGACGGCGACAACTGCGGAGACGACGAACAGCCCACTGGTGACCTTGGTCCCGTTGGCTCCCAGGGCCTCGTCGGCGGCGAGGGGGAGGGCCAGATAGACCTGGAAGGCCAGTACGTAGGACCCGATCATCGCGATCGAGAAGAGGAGAAAGGGGCGGTTGGACATGACGGTGCGCCATTGGGCCAGCACTCCGGCCGGCGCGTCACCCTTGTTCGCGGAGTCGCCGCGCCGGGCCGGCAGAGTGCGCCACTGCAACAGGGTGAGTACGGCGAAGAGAGCAGCGGCTGCCGCGCACACCGCGCGGAAGTCGGTGGCCAGGAGGGCGAGGCCGACGAGCGGGCCGAGGAGCATGCCTCCCTGGTAGTAGACGTTGAAGGTCGCGAAGGCATCCACCCGCCGGTCGCCCGCTTCGGCTGCGAGGTAGGCCCTTACGGCCGGATTGAACAAGGCTCCGGCGAACCCGGTGGCCGCCGACGCGGCAACGAGGGCGGGGAGGTTGTCGACCCAGCCGAGGACTCCGAAGCCGACCGTGCGCAGCAGACAGCCGGCCATGATCGGGGCCTTGTAGCCGTACCGGTCGGCGATGGTGCCGCCGATGAGGAACATGCCCTGCTGGGAGAAGTTCCGGACGCCCAGGACGAGCCCGACGGCCCATGCAGCCAGGCCGAGGTCTCCGGACAGATGAGCGGCGAGGTAGGGCATGAGCATGTAGAACGCGAGGTTGATGGCGAACTGGTTGGCCATCAACAGCCGCGCAGCGACCGGGAACGAACAGGTCTGCCGCCAAAGAGACTTCATCGGGACATCTCCGCCAGCTGCTGCTGCCCGCGCCTCGCGCCGAGCGGATCGACGACAGTGGTGCACCGCGTCCAGCAGGTGACAGTCATCTCGCCGGGGTGGGCAATTTCTCGCGGTTCGGATGGGGGCGTGTGGCCGAGGAGCCCGTGCCGGCGACAGTAAGTGTCGTCGAAAACAGTGCCGACGTAACGCTGCAGTCCATCGGGAAAGACGGCGACGATGCGCGACTCGGCCGGCATCCGGCCGGCCAGCCACCGGGCGACCAGCGCGACCGCGCCGACGCTCCACCCGCCGGTGGCGTACCGGCACCGCGCGAGCGCACGGGCCGCCCACACCGACTCGGGGGCGGCAACCCAGTGCACCTCGTCGAAGAGGTCGTACGCGACATTGCCCGGGTAGATGCTGCTGCCGAGGCCGCGCATCAGTCGTGTCCCGGCGGGCTGTCCGAAGATGGTGGATCCGGTGGTATCGACTCCTACGATGTGGAGGCTGGGGAAGTAGCCGCGAAGCACTGCACCGATGCCGGCGGAGTGGCCCCCGGTACCGACGCTCACGACCAGGGCGTCGATGCGGCCGAGTTGCGCCACGAGTTCATGGGCGAGCGGCCGGTACGCCGCCACGTTGTCCGGGTTGTGGTACTGGTCCGGGCACCAGGCACCCGGATGCACGGCTAGCAGCTCCTCGACCCGCTGACGGCGGGCTTGCTGCCAGCCGCCGACGGGGTGCGGGGTGTCGACCATCTGGACGTCGGCTCCGTACGCGGTGAGCAGCCCTGACATCAGCGGTTCCATCCCGGGGTCTGTGATGACGGTGACCGGGTGGCCGTAGGTGACCCCGGCGAGGGCGAGCCCGAGGCCGAGGGTGCCGGAGGTGGACTCGATGATCGGGGCGCCGGGGAGCAAATCGCCCCTCTGGCGGGCGGATTGGACCATGTACAGCGCGGTCCGGTCCTTGATCCCACCAGGGTTGTGGCCCTCCAGCTTGGCCCAGAAGCCGCTCCCGCCTGCGGTGAACGGCTCTCCGACCCACAGCACGGGTGTGTCGCCGACGAGGCCGGCAGGCGTATGCATGGGGCGTTTGGCGTCCGCGAGTAGCTGGGCGGGTGCGGCAGGGGCGCTGGGTGCTGCGAAGTGGTTCATGGCGTGCTTCTCCCTAGGCCGGTGCGGTCGTGCGGCGCCGGCCGGTCATGTGCGGGTGGAAGGAGGCAGAACTGACCGTGAGCCGGGAGGCGGCGGAGCTCCAGAAGGTGGCTCGCTCGCGCGGCTCAGGAGTCGATCAGTTCTGCCACACGCCAAGCAGGGCTCGTTTGTGGCCATGTGCTGCGCCGACGGAGTCGTTGCCGGCAGGCGGCCCCACCACGGCCAAGTCGCCGGCGAACATGGTGGCGTCGAAGGGTTGAGGGGTTACGGCCGGCTGCTCGGGAGCCCCGATGCTCCGTGGGGCTTGGACGGAGGGCTCGTCAGCTCCGGAGCACTCGGCGGATCCGTGCCCACCGTGACGTGGCGATTCACCGGCAGGGCCATCAGTGTTCTCCGTCTCCTGCGAGCAGGTGGAGGAAGCTGTCAGGAAGGCGTCGATACGGCCCGTTCCCGCTGGGGCCGGTCCGTGTGCGCAACCGAGCACATGGATCAGGGTTGCCAGAACAACGCAAAGAGCCGCCCTGCTCCACATCGCTGGGCGGTCGCTGCGGCACACTGCCAGAACCCTCACAAACACGAATCGTAATCAAGCGAACACATAAAGTGCTTGTGAGGAACGTGTGCTCCGTGCCCCGTCACGTGGCTCCCACGTGGGGAATCCGCAGGAATTTCAAGGGCGGTATGGGGTTGGCGGCAGAGGGCAGTGTGTACAACTCCGCGCGCGTCGATCGCCACATCGGGTGAATGGAGGGCATGGGCGGCTTCCTCACCGTGAACGTCCGGGTCCTCCTGGACGGTGAGGAGAGCCCGGACGGACACCGTGACGCTGGTTCAGTCAGCGTGACAGGGGTCAGGCCCAGTGCAGTCGGCTTCGCAGCCGTCGCCTTCGGTGTGGCCATCGTGATCGGTGTGGTCGTGGCCTTCGGCTCCACTACAGACCGTGGACGCCTTCGCGGAGTGCTGCCCCTTATGGCATTGGGGTGCGTTCCCCGTGTGGGGCTGACCGGGGTGCGCTTCCTCGCAGTCCTGGTGCGTCGTCATCGTGCTGCTCCTTCGTCATCCGGCGGATGGGTCGGTAGGCAGGATGTGGTTGACCGGGACATCCGGTGGTGACCGTTCGCGGGGCATGGGCGGTCAGCCTGCCCTCGGGTCGTCCCCGAAGGACTTGACCGGCTCGTCCGCGAAGGTACTGACGCCCTGCCGGGGGACGGTAGGGCTGGACGCCGCCCAGGTGGGGCGTCCTTGCGGCGGCACCGCTTCGAGGACTTCGGCAGCGGTGCGTTCGATGGCTTCGAAATGGCCGTCCAGGTTCGTCAGCAGACGTTCCCGCTGTTCGGTGGCGAGGGTGCGCAAGGCTGCCACCTTGCGTTCCAGGTCGCGGCGGATGTCGTGCAGCGTCAGCAGTTCGTTCTGCTTGGAGTGGAGGCGCTGGTCCACAGCGGCAGCACGGTTACGGGCCTCTTGCTCGATCTGGGTGGCGCGTTCCTGCCCCTCGCGCTCGGTCTCTTCGGCGCGGGACTGCGCTTCCATGACGATGCGCGTGGCGTCGGCACTTGCTTGAGCCATGACCTCGCCGGCGGTGCGGTCGGCGAGCGCAAGGACGCGCTGGGCCTGGTCGCTGCCCGATAGCTGTGCGGCCGGCTCGCCGGACTCGGCGGCTTGTTGCCGCAGGGCGCCGACCTCCCTGAACAGCCGGGCCAGAGTGGCCTCCACCTCGTGCAGGAAGGTGTCCACCTCGGCCAGGTCGTAACCTTCACGCAGCCGTACGGTGGCGAACCGCTTGTGATGCACGTCGTGTGGGGTCAGCAGAGTCCGGTCGACAGTCGGCAAGGCCGGACGCAAGACGGAGTCCGCGGACTCTGTTGGGTCGGACAGATCTTTGTCGCAGCATTCCTCGCTCATGGGGCGTCTCTTTCACACAGGGAATTCCTGTTTCAGGGGATTGATTCGGATCTAGTGGGCGATCATGAACGCGGCGGTCAGGGCGATTGCGGTGGCAGCTGTGACGATCTGCCAGCGCGGCAATTGGCCCTTGGCCCGTTTCTTCGCGGCGAGCCGCAGGCCCACCCAGGCGATGCGCAGGATCACCCCGGCCACGAGGGACAGGGCAAGGGGGAGGGCGGGCGCGGGGAGCGGACTGAGCGAGGTGATGAGGACTCCGAGTGCAGGGCTTGCGCAGGCCATGACGGCCCAGGGAGCCAGGCGTTGGTGTGATTCCTGCAGAAGGGTGGCCAGTGCGAGTCCGTCGCTCACGGAGCCGATGACCAAGGCCAGGATGACGGGTACGGAGAAGTCCAGGACTACGGCGGAACCCTCCACCACGCGGTGCACGGTCAGAGCGGTGGCCGCACCCATCCCGACGGAGATGGCGCCGGCCGCTTCCTTCATCTTTCGGTGACGGCCAGGGGCGTGTGCCCCCACCACCTGAGGCGCGAGGTCCGCGTCGCAGCCGCAGCCGTTCCTTGTGAAGACGGTCATCACGCCGTAGCCCAGGGCCGATACGCCGATCACGACCCAGCCGGAAAGGCCCACTGCGGAGGCGTCGTGCCATGCGTCGGGAAGGATGTCGACGGCAGCGGTGGTCAACAGCAGTCCGGAGGCGATCACCAGCAGCATCCCCGCTTTGCCCGCGGACCGCCGGGCGACCCACATTCCCGACAAGGTCGCCGCGACGATGAGAGACAAGCCGATCCACGCGGACCCGCCCGGCACGTCTGAGGGGTCCCAGAAATGCATGCGCCCTACCTCCGGTGAGCCGGGCCGTGCGGCTCACCGCAGTGAGCCAGAGAGCCTGTCGCCACACCGGCGGGGGCGTGGTCGACCTGGAGAGTGCTGTGGAGGATGCCGAATTCGGCACGGACCAGTTCCTCGGCCGCTTCGCGCACCGCATGGCAGTCGGCGTCGGGAGCCACCAAAATGTGGGCGGACAATGCCGGCCGGCCCGACGACACCTCCCACAGGTGCAGATCGTGCACCTCGACCACCTCGTCGAGCGCCGCCGCCTGGGCTCCGATCTCGTCCGGCCGCATCCCGCGCGGGGCGGCCTCCATGAAGATCCGCCCGGCTTCGCGCACGAGGCCCCAGCCGGCCCTGGCCATGAGCGCCGCCACGACCAGCGTGGCAACCGCGTCCGCGCGGTTCCATCCGGTCAGCCAGACGACGACACCGGAGAGCGCGGTACCGATGAAGGCATACAGATCGTTGAGCAGGTGCTGGAAGGCGCCCTCTACATTCAGGCTCCTACGGTCGGCCTTGGCGAGCAGCCATGTGGCTGCCACGTTCACAGCGATGCCGGCCAGCGCGGTGACGATCACCCAACCGCCTTCGACCGCCACTGGGTTGACGAGACGGTGGACGCCCTCATAGGTGAAGTACGCGGCGAGCAGGAGCAGAGTGAATCCGTTGACCTGGGCCGAGACGACCTCGGCGCGCTGGAGACCGTAGGTGAACGCGCCACGCGCCTCGCGGGCGGCCAGCCGCATCGCGACAAGCGCCAGCAGGATCGCACCGGCATCCGTCAGCATGTGCCCCGCGTCGGAGATCAGGGCCAGTGACCCCGCGATGATCCCGATCACCACTTCGATGACCAGGAAGCCCACGATGAGCACCAGCGCCGCCGTCAGGTACCGACGGTCGGTGTCGGCGCTCACGCCGTGTTGGTGGCTGTGCCCGGAAGCATGCCCGTGCCTGTGCCTGTGCCCGGGCTCTGGGTCGTGGTCGCCCATGTCCGTCGGTCCTTCCTTCAGTGACCGCATCCAACGCGATGCGTGTTCGGTTCCGTACGTAGCGTGTCCAATAATTCGCCCATGGGTACCTATCCCAGCGCATCTGGGATGAACTGGGATGGCCCGGCCGCCACGGCAGCGCCGTTCCAGATGCCGCCCGCGAAATCAGGGACAGGGAGGGAACCGGGATGACCCGTTGGCGGCCGCTGCCCGCACCACTCAACGACGACACGCGGCGCCTCGTGGAACGGCTGCGCACGCTCAAAGAGCAGACCGGCCTCACCTTGGTCGAGCTGGCCGCGCGCACCGACTACAGCAAATCCACCTGGCACCGCTACCTCAACGGCGACAAGTTCCCGCCGCGGCAGGCGGTCGAGGCGCTGGGGCGGCTCGCGAAAGCGGACGCATCGCGTCTGCTCACCCTGTGGGGCGCTGCGCACCACGCCCGCAGCCGGCCCGAGAGCCTGGTCGCCCCATCCGCACAGCTGGCGACACCGAGTCGGCCCGAAAGCCTGGCCGCCTCATCTGTCCAGTCCTTCGCCGACGGTGCCTCCGCTGCCTGGGACAGACCAGGCTGCCGCAGTGCGGCCGACTGCTGCAACGATGTTGTGTCATGCGGTGGTACGCCGGGGCCCTCCGGCCGGGCGGGCAGGAGAAGTTCCCCTGAGCCTGGTGGGCTCTGCGCCTTCTGGGTGAGGCCCGCCCGTACCGAAAGAGTCCTTCCCTCGTGAACACATCACACACCGCTCTTCACCTCCGCCGGCTGGGGCTCGCGGCCGCCGCAGCAGTTGCTGTCCTGGTTGCGGCAGCAGGACCTGCGGCAGCGCACGCCGAGGTGACCGCCTCCGATGCGCGAGCCCTGGCCGAGAACGTCACGCTGTCCTTCACCTCCGAGGCGGAGTCGGACGGCGCGGGCATCAAGGAACTCCGGATCGTCCTGCCGAAAGGCATCGCCCCGAATGCGGTGGCGCTGAAGGACGCCCCGAAGGGCTGGAAACTGACGGCCACCGCCGACGGCTACACCGTGCGCGGAAAGGCCCTGACAGTCGGTACCGATGCCGAGCACAGCATCACCGTGCGGCAACTGCCTGATGCAAAGTCGCTGGCGTTCAAAACCCTTGAGACGTACAGCGACGGCAAGATGTCGCGCTGGATCGAGGTGCCCGGAAATGGTGAGAAGGCCGAGAACCCTGCTCCGGTACTGGAGTTGAAGGCCGCAGCTCCCGGGGCCGAGCCGATCGCCCCGAACCCTTCCCCGAAGCCGCGCACCAGCACCCCCTCCAAGGGAGCCTCGTCCCCGGCGGCAAGTACGTCCGGCAAGCAGACAAAGGCTGAAGCTGAAGAGGACTCGGGCAGCAGTACTGGTGCCCTCGTCATCGTGATCGCGGTGGTCGTCCTCCTGGGTGGTGCCGGCGTTTTCTGGTGGCTTCGCCGAAGCCGTACCCAGGCATAGACAGCGGGGCAGGAGCGGGTGCGTGACCCCATGTCGCGTACCCACACCTGTTGCCTCACGCACCATCTGGTCCTTGGCAGTGAAGCCCGGGGCGAGCTACTTCGCTCCCTGCCCCGTAGGGCTGGCCATCGGTTGTCGATCGAGGTCAAGACGACCGCGAGAGCACACTGGTCTTCGGGGCGACGCGACATCGCGATGCGAGGGGGCCCGCCGCCGTGACGTCGGCGGCGGGCCCCCTCTCTGCCCGGCGTGGACTCAGGTGCCGGAAGCGACCCGGACGGGCTCGATGCCCTCGGCGCTGTGGCGGGCGGCCCAGTTCTCCAGGGCCATCCGGCATGCGTGGTTGAGGTGACGGAGACCGGCCATGCAGTTCGACGGGCCGGTTCTGCGGCAGAGCCTCCACAGTGTCGAGGAGCTTCGGCAGCCGAAGGAACGTGGCGTTGCCGCTCAGGTGTGCCTGGATCGGGCCGGCGCCCACCATCGACGCAATGGACGCCAGCGCGACGGCGGCGAGCGGCGCGGGAACGACCTGCGCGGCCGAAGGCGGTCAGCGCGGTGCCGGAACCATGGTGGCGATGAGCATTCCGGGCAGCCCGGCGATCTTGTCCAGACCGCTGGACGGGGCTTTGGTGTCGGTCATGGAGTACAGCTGGCCGGCGATCAGCACCAGCCCGATGCCGGCGAGCAACTTCGATCCCCGCTGCTCGCGTCCTGCGACTGCCTCGCCGAGCACTGGTCACTCTGATCGTGTCGCTGCTCGTCCCCGTCACGCCGGGCCGTGACCACAGTCGGTCACGGCCCGGAGCGGTCTGGACCTTCGCCGGCTGTGTCGCCTCCCAGATGATGGCTCCGTGTGTTCGCCCGTCGACGCTGCGTAGGTCCCATATCCGGCTGTGACGGAGGAAACAGCGCAATAGCCGTGACTGTGAGCATGCTTCCCCGGGGGCAGCGAGAGAGCGAGAACGGCGATGTCCATTCCCTGCCAGTCCAAATCCTTGACGGCCGGTGTGTTGGCCGTCACCACCTTTGTGGTGACGGTGTGCGGTGTCGGAGGCGCCGCAGCGTCCCGGCCCGACGACGCCAAGGGCAGGAACACTTCCGTCCCGGCGTTGCCCGCGCACTTCGCGCAGCAGAAGGTCCGGTGGACGTCCTGTGGCGTGGATGTCACCCCGAAGGCCGTGCCCGGTGCGGAGTGTGGCTGGGTGAAGGTGCCGGTCGACTACGCAGACCCGGATGGGAAGACCGTCAAGCTGCGGGTGTCGCGGGTGCGGGCCAAAGACCCCAGCCGTCGGCTGGGGTCGCTGATCTTCAACCCCGGCGGGCCCGGCGAGGGCGGTGCGGGCTTCGTGGCCGATGGAAACTGGCATGCCGGTGAAAAGGCTCGGGCCCGCTACGATCTGGTCGGCTTCGATCCGCGAGGCATAGCCGGTTCCGGGCAGATCAGGTGCCCCGACGGTGCGCCGGAGGAGCCCGAGAATCCGCCGCGTACCGAGGCGGAGGCCGAGAAGGCGTTCGCCGACGCGACCCAGCGGGCCCGGGCTTGCCAACGGGCGAGCGGCGCCGTTTTCGCGCATATGGACAGCGTGAGCGTTGCGCGCGACCTGGACGTGCTGCGTGCGGTCCTCGGCGACGCCAAGTTGAACTACACCGGCGTTTCCTACGGCACCTTCCTCGGCCAGGAGTACATGAAGCTGTTTCCCGGGAAGGTGGGCCGGATGGTGCTGGACGGTGTGGTCAATCCCGCCGCCGATATGCAGCAGGTCGCCCTACTCGACGTCAAGGTCTCCGAAAACGCGTTGCGTCGATACGCCCGAAGCCTTGTCGCGCGCGGCGATGACCGGCTGGGGGACACGGCTGGGGAGGTCGTGCGGAGGCTCGCCCAGTTCGCCAAGGAGCTGGAGCGGAAGCCGTTGCAAGCGGTCGACGGTGAGGAATTCACCGATGCCGCCTTGTCCGGGTATCTGAGAACGGCCCTGAATGACGAAGAGAGCTGGAAGCAACTGACCAACGCGCTGGTGGCCGCCCTGGACGGGGACGTGAGCGCCTTCGAGCATCTTGAATCCGGTGCTGGCGGCGAGAGGCCGACACCGCAGGAGGAGCAGGCCGAGGAGAACATGTCCTTGAGCATGCCGGCGGTGCTGTGCCTGGACTCCCCGGCAGCGCCGAAGTCCCCGAAGGAGATGCTGCACACCGCGGACGCGTTCGCCGAACGATCACCGCTCTTCGGTCGCTCCTTGGCCTGGCAGATGATCGACTGCGCGACGTGGCCGCTCGCCCCCACCGGTGTGGTCGAGCCGATCAAGGGATCCGGGACCGCACCGGTGCTGCTGGTCTCGTACACCGACGATCCGCGAACTCCGCTCACGAACGCGCAGGCGGTGCACCGGCAGTTGGACAACAGCTCGCTGCTCGTACGCAAGGGCCAGGGACACGGGGCGTACGCCTCGGAGAATCCGTCCACGTGCACCGACCGTGCCGTCGACACGTATCTGGTCGGGGGAAAGCTACCCGATAAGGTCGCCAACTGCTTGAGCTGACCCGTGGAGGCCGGCGAGTGTTTCGGGGCCCGGCGTGCGGTATCACGCCGGGCCTCCGACGCCTTCACAGCTCAGCGCAGCCGATCACCGCGGCATCGCTTGGCATTGACGGATAGGGCTGGAACAGCCGAGCCGTAGATCTCAATGCTCCCCAGCTAGGCAGTTTCGTTTGGAGCGGGACGTTGGTCCCGGTGTGTCGTTGACTGACGTGCAGTGGGCGCGGATCGAGCCGCTACTTCCGGGCCGGACGCCGAAGCGGGGTGGCCGCTGGCGGGATCACCATGAGGTGATCGACGCGATCGCCTTCAAGTTCCGGACGGGAATGCAGTGCGCCGTGCGGCCGATGAGCTTTTCCGGGCCTCGGTGGGACGGGCGGATCAGCGCAGTCCGGCGAAGAGATCGTTCTCGGGTACGGCCGCGCCGGTGGCGTCCTTGACACGTACGAAGGTCTCCATGCCCATCAACTCGCCGAACCGCTCCTTGCCCATCTTGAGGAAGAAGATGTTCTCGCCCTGACTGGCGTGCGCGGCCAGCGCATCGAATTTCTGACCGCTGAATGCGGTGGTGTCCACCCACGTGGTGATCTCATCGTCGGGGAGGCCGATTTCGGCTATCGCGGCGGCCTCGGCAGGATCCGGCTCGGGCATGTCCTCATGAAACTCGCGCATGGTCTCTCCGAACCGCTGCATCATCGAGCGGGGCATCGTCGTCCAGTACACCTTCGGTGTCAGTGCGGTCATCTCCAGTGCCGCCATCGTGATGCGGTGGGCCTGGATGTGGTCGGGGTGGCCGTAGAAGCCGTTCTCGTCGTAGGTGACGACCACATCGGGTCGGTAGTGCCGCATGAGTTCCGCAAGTCGGGCGGCGCCTTCCTCCACGGGGGTCTGCCAGAAGGATCCGGGGGCGTCGTTGCTCGGCCAGCCCATCATCCCGGAGTCGGCATAGTCCAGCATCTCCAGATCGCTGACCTTCAGGACGTCACAGCTCGCCTCGAGTTCTTGACGGCGCATCAAGGCGACGGCCGCCGGATCGTGCCCGGAATCGCTCGGCTTGACACCCCCCGGTCCGTCACCGCAACCGCCGTCGGTACACGTCACGAGAACCGTGCGGATGCCCTCCGCCGCGTACCGCGCGAGGACCCCTCCGGTTCCGGTGGCCTCGTCGTCGGGGTGGGCGTGTACTGCCATGAGGGTCAAGGGCCGGTCAGTCATGAAACATTCCTCCTACAGAAATACGTCTTGTTGCGAGGGCGCGGCGGGTGTACCGCGATCCTGGGGCCCGGATCCTGGTGGGGCGGACGACCTTGTGGTCTCCGTGTTCCCCGCCCCTGCGGCGCCGGTCCCTCGGTCGATGCAACTGTGCCGACCGGCCCGGCTGTTCCCGGCGCAGCCGTGGCCTTCCAGACTTCGGGGCTCAACGCGAACGAGGTACAGGCGCGACCTGCCGTCCTGTCGCACTGCGTCTGGCGTGTGGTGGGTTGCTGACCAGCGCGGTTGCCAGGTCGTTTGAGACCGACTGTGGCCGAGGTTCTCAAACGACCTGGCTTTCGCGGAAGTCTCGTTCGCGATGGCTGATTGGAGCGCCGCCGAAATCGCCAACAGTATCCGCCGGACATCGCCCTTCTCCATGATGCTGCGATGTGAAAAGCCCCGAACCCGCCCTTGCCGCCTCGGATCTGCACGTGGTGATGTGCTGTGCAATGTGCACCTTTACCTGTACGCGGTGCTGAGCTGCACTGTTGATCGGGAGTCGAACCCTCGCGTTGCTCATCACGCGCCAGGAGTGGGCTGGAAAACCGCCAGCCCTCGGTGTGTGCACGCCTCCGAAGCTGTTACCTGCTCCACATCGTCCCAGCCGGCTGGACTGCTCAGTCCAGCAGTTCGACCTCCCAGTTCTACGCTGGATACGCACATCGACCTCGCGGATCTCCCGGGCGAGTGCATCCGCCTGACCGCGCAGTTCGGCAACCGGAAGCGCGGAAAGCATCATCAACTCGGACCGAAGCTGCCGGCCGTATCCCCGCTCGCCCTTACCCGCCGCCGCGTCCGCCGCTGCGGTGACCACGGAGTGACGCAACCGCAGTACGTCCCGGCGTGCGAAGGAAGGTGACAAGCCAGGACTCGCCCCAGGGCTGATCGCCGATCTCTCAGTATGCGACCCGGGAGCGGACTGACCGAGTGGCACATCCGCCACGACCGCGTCTCCGCAGCGGCCGCGCAAACGGAGCTGCTGCTGAAACAGAAGGTGGCGGCCCAGACTCAGGTCACTCAGGGCTGTCCCGTAAATGATCTACGGCGTGCTGGTTGACCAGTCCGTTTCTTCGTTACCCGGCCAGGGTGAGGTTGCGCAGGCGGGCGATGCCGAGCATGGCGTGGTGAACACCGTCACCTTTCAGGCGGCAGTCGCGCAGGATCTTCCAGCCCTTCATCCGGGCGAAGACGTGCTCGACGCGGGCGCGGACCTTGCGGTGAGAGGCGTTGTGTTCCTCTTTCCAGGCCGGGAGTTCGGACTGGCCGCGCTCGCGGCGGTGCGGGATGACCAGGCCGGTGCCCCGGTAGCCGCCGTCGGCGATGACCGTGGTCCTGCCGACAGCGTCCTTCGCGCCGGACAGTTCCCACGCTTTGCAGTCGTTCCGGTTGCCGGGCATCGGCTGGCCGACGACGACCACGAGCCGGGTGTCGGCATCGATGACGACCTGGTGGTTGGTCGAGTACCGGTAATTCTTCGACTGCTCGGCGACGGTGTGGTCACGGGTGGGCACCAGGGTTCCGTCCACGATCAGCACGGTGTCCTTACGGAACCGCCTGCGCGGCTGGAGCGCGAGCGTGGGCCCAAGATGGTCGATGATGCGGTCGGCTGCCGACCTGGACACCCCGAACAGCGGCGCAAGCTGCCGCAGGGTCAGGTTCGTCCGCCAGTAGGCGGCGACCAGCAAAACCCGGTCCTCCAGTGGCAGGCTCCACGGCCGTCCTTTGCGGACCACATCCGCGCCTTCGCGGCGCAGCGCGGCGATCAGCTTGCCGAACTGACGCGGGCTCAGCCCGGTGAACGGGGCTATCCAGGAAGGCTCCGACGCCGTGATCACACCAGCCACCCCAAAATCATCCCCTGTGCAGAGCGACTCTGCGTGATGTCCCGCGGAATCCGATGGCGCGACGCAGCTCCGGCGTCAAGAATCGCCGGATGCATGAAGTGAAGCTGTCCGACGGGATCATCGCTCTGTCCCCGCTGCGCCTGGACGATGCGGAGGCGCACCTCGCAGGGGAGGATGAGCAGCTGGTGCGCTGGCTCAGCGGCGGTCCCGGCACACGCGAGGGCGTCGAAGACTACATGCGGCACTGCCGGGAACAGTGGGACACGGCCGGCCCACTCCGCGCTTTCGGCATCCGGGTAGGCATCGACGAGGCGCTCGCAGGGACGATCGACCTGCGGTTCACAGCAGAGGGCTTGTCTCCCGGACAGGTGAATGTCGCCTACGGCCTCTACCCGTCCTGGAGGGGGCGCGGGCTGGCCACCCGCGCGGTCCTCCTGGTCTCCCGATACGCGGCAAGTGAGGGAGCGAAGGAGGCCGTGATCAGGGTAGAGCCGGAGAATGCCGCGTCTTCCGCAGTCGCCCGCCGGGCGGGGTTCACCCCCGGCAAACACACACACGGCGAGGACAGGACACGGCTCGACTGGTACATCCGGGACCTGCGCATCGATACCCAATGACGACCCTCGTGCTCCCAAAGCAGCACGAGGGCGCTTGGCGAGGCATGACCAGCGATAACGGGACAACCCTTAGGCACTGTTTCTCGGATCATGTTCGGAGCCAGATCATGAGGGTCGCGACCGTGACGGTTCCGAGGTAGACGCAGGCGCGTTTCTCGTAGCGGGTGGCGACGGCCCGGAAGCCGTCGGGTAGCCGGGTCACGTCGCCGTGACCCGGCCCCCTCAGAACCGGACGTGCCTGTTTCCAAGCATCACGGCTCAAGCAAGCCCGAAGGCTTCACAG